>JQID01000068.1 GCA_000770645.1 Desulfosporosinus sp. Tol-M | reverse complement strand
CTTAATAGCAGGTTTTGCGGGAATTGTTATGATTAATTCCGGGAAAAACCTCACCTTGGTTTTTTCTTGGCAGGGAGAGGGATTCATGATTTTATCCGGTTTAGTTAGTGCTTTAGGGACAATTATGGCAAAACAGATTTCCAAAGAAGTGCATCCCTTTGTTTTAACGGCCTGGCAAATGCTTTTAGGGTCTCTTCTCCTGATTGCAGTGGGGTTACCGAACTTAAAACCCCATGCCATGGTCTTTACGAATAAAGCTTTACTACTCCTCATATATTCAGCCTTTCTCTCCGCAACCGCCTATTCGCTCTGGTACGCTATTTTGAAATATAATAAAGCGGGAGAAATTAGTGTCTACAAATTCATGATACCCGTAGCAGGAAGTATTTTGTCGGCCTTGTTTATCCCCGGTGAACGATTGACGCTGAACATGTTGATCGCCTTAGCCCTCGTTGCGTTGGGTGTTATCATAGTAAATTACCAAAGACGGGAAGTATGATATGGGAAAGACATTAGTATTGACCGAAAAACCCTCTGTTGGCCGTGAGGTGGCAAAGATCCTGAATTGCAATCAAAAGGGAAATGGATGTTTCGTAGGGCCCGGATATATTGTGGTTTGGGCACTGGGACACCTAGTGACGCTCGCAGACCCGGAAGTATACGATGATAAATATAAAACTTGGAAGCTGGAAGACCTGCCCATGCTACCCGCTAAAATGGACTTAGTAGTCATGAAAGAAACCTCGAAGCAATTTGGGGTGGTCAAGAATCTAATGAAGAGTCCGGAGATTGAGGACCTGATCATCGCCACTGATGCCGGACGGGAAGGGGAACTGGTAGCACGCTGGATTATGAAAAAAGCGGGTTGGCGAAAACCTGTCAAGAGGTTGTGGATCTCTTCCTTAACTGAGCGGGCTATTAAGGAAGGGTTTAATAATTTAAAACCCGGCAGGGAGTATGAAGCCCTATATGCGGCAGCAGAATGCCGTGCAGAAGCGGACTGGTTAATCGGACTTAATGTCACCAGAGCATTGACGTGTAAGTATAATGCCCAACTTTCTGCCGGGAGAGTTCAAACCCCTACACTGGCAATGGTTGTGGAACGGGAAAATGAAATTAAACAGTTTATTCCAAAGGACTATTGGTCGATTAATGTCTTAGCCGCCGGCGTTACCCTTCATTGGCAGGACAAAAGCGGTCAGACTCGACTATTCGATAAAAATAAAGCAGATCAACTTGTGGCTAAAGTGACCGGACAAACCGGGGAAGTGTTAGAGGTTAAAAAAGAAGCCAAGAAGGAACTGCCCCCACTTGCCTATGATCTCACCGAGTTACAACGGGATGCTAATCGCAAATATGGATTCTCCGCCAAAACAACGTCCTCGGTCATGCAGCAACTTTACGAAAATCATAAAATAGTGACCTATCCACGAACCGATGCTCGTTATATTAGTGAAGACGTTGTAGCGACTTTGCCGGAACGTCTAAAAAGCATTACCCAGGGACCCTATGTAGATTTAGCGCGCGGTATCCTGAGAAATAAACTGATCATCACAAAACGGTTTGTGGATGGCTCGAAAGTGTCAGACCACCATGCTATAATCCCCACGGAACAATCCCCGGCGTTATCCAGGCTTAGCTCGGAAGAATTAAAAATTTACGATTTAATTGTTAAACGTTTTCTGGCTGTACTCTCGTCGGCGTTTGAATATGAACAAACGAAGGTTTTGGTGGGGATCAAAGGGGAATTCTTTGCTGCCCAAGGGAAGGTAGTGAAGCTTAAAGGATGGCGGAAGGTCTATGAGGGATCCGGCAGCTTAGACGGTGACCCTGAAGACGGAGAATCCGAACAAACTCTCCCGGAATTCCGCAAGGGGGAGAGTCTGAAAAACTTGTCTGTTAAGCTAGCGACTGGTAAAACAAAGCCACCCGCCAGATATACGGAGGCTACCTTGCTTTCAGCTATGGAACATCCCGGGAAGTTGATTGATGATCAAATGCTCCGGGAAGTAATGGATCAAAGCCATGGCCTGGGGACACCGGCAACGCGGGCGGAAATTATTGAAAAGCTTTTCAATTCTTTCTATATGAACCGACAGGGCAAAGAAATCATTCCCACCTCTAAAGGGATTCAACTGATCAGTTTGGTTCCACCAGAACTAAAATCGCCGGAACTAACCGCCAAATGGGAACAACAATTGACAGAGATCAGCAAAGGACGGATCCGGAGCCAAACGTTTTTGACTGGTATCAGGGGGTATGCCACTCGACTCGTCTCAACGGTTATTGGCAGTACGCAAACCTTTAAGCATGATAATTTGACGCGCAATAAGTGCCCGGAATGCGGTAAGTTCCTGCTGCAGGTTAAAGGAAAGAAAGGCGAGATGTATGTCTGTCAGGATCGGGAGTGCGGTTACCGGAAAGGGATATCGCAAACCTCGAACGCCAGGTGTCCGGAATGCCACAAGAAAATGGAGGTTAAAGGGGACGGAGACAATAAAATATTCTCCTGCGTTTGCGGGCATCGCGAGAAACTTGCGGCCTTCGTAAAACGAAGAGAAACCGAAAAGAGTAATCTCAATAAGCGGGAGGTCAGCGCATTCCTGCAGAAGCAAAATGAGGGTGGCTTGATCAACACGGCACTAGCTGATGCGTTGGCTAAGTTCAAGAAATGAAAAAAAGGGGGGAAAACTTTAATTGAGGGAATAGGGCGTCATCGCGGATATACTGAGGGACAAGTAATGAGGGTAGGGGGATAACTATTTGCAAGGGCCAAAAGAAATGTATGAAAAACGAATAATGTATTATGCGCGGCGGTTAGAAAAACTGACCCAAACGGTTAACCGATTAAGTAATGCAAGACTAACCCTGTTCTTCGCCGGGTGTGCGTTGGCGGGTTTTCTTTATCTGACCCAAAGCTCTTCTTTGGGTCTTGGTATTCTTCTCTTTACAGTGGTTTCTTTTACTGCGCTCGTCTTATGGCATCAGAAATTCAGAACAGAGCAAAAATATATCCAAGTGCTTTATGAAATCTATGCCCAAGCCTTAAAGCGTTTAGCCGGAGAGTGGAAATCCTTCCCTGATACGGGAGAAGACTTTATTGATCCCGCTCACCCATATTCAGAAGATCTTGATCTTTTTGGACCCAGTTCACTTTTTCAGTGGATTAATACTGCTAAAACCTATAGGGGAAGGGAAAAGTTGAAAGAGTGGTTGACTGTGCCCTCGGTAGAGGGTGGCGCCATTCAAAAGAAACAAGAAGCAATCAAGGAGTTAGCCATAAATCTTGCTTGGCGACATCGGTTTATGGCGGAGGCTGGAATTACAGAGCGTCCGTTAAATTCTCCAACACGGATCATAGAATGGGCGAAGACGTATGACACAACCTATCTGCGTCCGGGGATTGTCATTCTAGCCCGAGCACTCCCGATAATCACTCTAACATTTTTACTTCTATATTTTCTGATCCCCGGGGTATCCTATTGGTATCCACTGGCGGGTTTTTTAATTCAGGCGATTATACTTTTTGCGGGCAAGCAAAGGGGCAAAACGCTTGAAGCGGTTTATGCCTATAAGGACAGTATTAGAGTTTATGAGAAAATGCTGGAACGGTTTGAAAAGCGGACCTTCAAATCGGAATACCTGCAAGATCTGAAGAAAGGGTTATCTGACCGCGATGGTAAGGCGGCCTTTGAACAAATAAGAAAGCTTTCGGGTTTGGCTGAGCTGATAGCCAATCGGGGCAATGCGATGTTTCTGGTCATCAACATTTTCACCCTCTGGGATATCCAGTGCATGATCGCCTTAGAATCCTGGAAAGAAAAGTCCGGACGTTCTCTGGGTCGCTGGGTGGATACAGTAGCTGAACTGGAGGGGTTAGCAAGCCTGGCAATTATTCACTTTGATCACCAAGAGTGGGCATTCCCTGAAATTGTCTCGGAAAATTCGGGTATTGTTGCAGCCAATATGGGACATCCGCTCTTGGGTAATTCAACGTGTAATAATTTATCCATTGAGAAACGCTCCGGCATCTTATTAATTACAGGTTCGAACATGTCCGGGAAGAGCACTTTACTTCGCACGGTAGGCATAAATCTTGTTCTGGCGTATGCCGGGGCCCCCGTGTGTGCCCGACATTTTAGCTGTTCGATGCTGCGAATTTATTCTTGTATGCGAGTGAGTGATAACCTCGGAAAAAATATCTCTTCGTTTTACGCGGAATTACTGCGAATAAAACGAATTGTCAGCGCTTCCAAAAAAGAAGGAAAGATTTTCTTCCTATTAGATGAGGTCTTCAAAGGGACGAATTCACAAGATCGACACGTCGGGGCTAAGGTCTTGATTCGGCAACTGAGCAAGGTTGGGGCTATGGGTATGGTGTCTACTCATGATTTGGAATTAGGGGACCTGGAGCGTGAAAGTGAGCTGAAAATCAGAAACTATCATTTCCGGGAGTTTTATGTAAATAATGAAATACATTTTGACTATAAACTTCGGCCGGGGATTTCAACCACACGCAATGCCATGTACCTGATTAAAATGGCTGGTATTGAGGTTGATGAATAAACAGGCTGGTGTCTGAGTTAGGCGCCAGCCTTATATTTTAAGGCCCCGATAGATTGGTTCCATCGGGGGATATAATATGATAATATATTAGGAAAAAGTTGGGATAAGCCTCAATGAGGTATTTGGGAGTGCACGGGCAATCAATCGGCTTAGTGTTGAAAACTGGACATTTTTAGGAGGATTAATATGCAATCGGTAACAGTTAAGGAAATTTACAGAGGGACGGACCGGTTTCTCAATCAGAAAGTGGAACTATCAGGCTGGGTCCGCACAGTACGCTCATCCAAAGCGTTTGGCTTTATCGAAGTAAATGACGGAAGTTTTTTCGAAAACATACAAGTGGTTTTTGAAGAAAGCCTTGAAAACTTTACGGAAATTGGGAAGATCACGCTTAGTTCCGCCCTACGTATCCAAGGAACGCTGGTACCTACTCCCGGTGCGAAGCAACCATTTGAATTGAAAGCTGAACACATCGAGATTCTCTCGCTGGCCGCAGCAGATTATCCCCTGCAAAAGAAGCGGCATACGTTCGAGTACTTACGAAAGATTGCGCATTTGCGCCCAAGGACGAATACCTTTGCGGCCGTATTTCGAGTACGTTCTGTCGTTGCCTATGCAATTCACAAATTCTTTCAAGAAAAGGGCTTTGTCTATGTGCATACACCAATTATTACGGGAAGTGATGCTGAAGGTGCAGGGGAAATGTTTAGGGTGACTACCTTAGATTGTTCAAAACCTCCTCGCGACGAAGCAGGAAACATTGATTTCGCCAAAGATTTTTTTGGACGTGCTGCGAGCCTGACGGTTAGCGGACAGCTCAATGTTGAAACGTACTGTATGGCTTTCCGCAACGTTTATACGTTTGGACCCACCTTTCGAGCGGAAAATTCCAATACTACGAGACATGCTGCGGAGTTTTGGATGATCGAACCAGAGATAGCCTTTGCCGACCTCGGAGACGACATGCACCTCGCCGAAGAGATGATGAAATTCATTATCCAGTATGCTCTGGACAATGCACCGGAGGAAATGGCGTTCTTTAATTACTTTGTCGATAAGACCTTGTTTGATCGGCTGGAAAATATCCTGGCCTCCGAATTCGGGCGTATCACGTATACTGAAGCCGTTGAACTGCTGGAGAAGGAAAATGCCACCTTCGAGTATCCTGTTCATTGGGGTACGGATCTGCAAACTGAGCATGAGCGTTACCTGACAGAAAAAGTTTTTCAAAAACCGGTCTTCGTTTCAGATTATCCAAAAGGAATTAAGGCGTTCTATATGCGGCTTAATGAAGATAATAAGACGGTGGCGGCCATGGATTTACTGGTTCCCGGGGTCGGGGAGATTATTGGAGGAAGCCAACGGGAAGAACGCTTTGACGTACTGCAAAGTCGGATGAAGGACTGCGGGCTGAACTCTGAGGATTACGGGTGGTACCTGGACATTCGAAAGTATGGCGGCGTGCAACATGCCGGGTATGGACTTGGTTTTGAACGCCTGATTATGTATTTGACGGGAATGTCAAATATCCGTGATGTGATTTCTTTCCCTCGGACGGTAAATTCTTGTGAGTTTTAAGCAGCCTTGAATTGTGTCTAAATTTTACGTGGTAAGGATTTTCTGTGATTAATTTGGATCCTATTCCAATGCCCAACGTGGCGGGTTATGTCGGGTGGGACACTGTTAGCAATCAAGTAATAGAGGACCGTCAGGTATGTTATAATATGGACAAGAAGTGGGGTGAAAGTGGTTAATGTATCGGTTAGACGATTTGAATCCAGTGCAACGGGAAGCTGTTGAGCATCAGGAGGGGCAGCTTCTAATTCTTGCGGGTGCAGGATCGGGGAAGACCCGTGTGCTCACCTATAGAATTGCTCACCTGATTGCTCAGGGGATAGAACCCAGGGCCATCTTAGCAATCACGTTTACGAATAAAGCAGCCAAAGAGATGCGTGAGCGAGTGGCTGCATTGATAGGCAATGAAGGTTATGGGTTATGGGTTACCACGTTTCACTCAGCCTGTGTTCGTATCCTGAGACGGGAAATTGATAATATGCCAGGATACAACCGGAATTTTGTCATTTATGATGCAGGGGACCAACAGTCTTTACTTAAAGCGTGCTTAAAAGAACATAATTATGATGAAAAGAAATTCCCAGTGCGCAGTGTGGCGGCAGTTATCAGCGAGGCCAAAAACAAACTGTTAGATCCGGTAGAATTTTCCCATAAAGCTGCGGATTATTATCAACAAAAAGTTGTTGACATCTACAAATCTTACCAGAAGAAGCTCATGAATAATAATGCCTTGGACTTTGATGATCTTATCATGCTTACGGTGCAGCTTTTTCAGCAAAATAATAAGGCCTTTCGCTATTATCAGGAAAAATTCCGTTACATTATGGTCGATGAGTATCAGGATACGAATCATGCTCAATATAGGCTGATCAAACTTTTAGCGAGTGGATATCGGAATCTCTGCGTGGTTGGCGATGATGACCAATCGGTCTATGGCTGGCGCGGCGCGGATATCCAAAATATCCTTGATTTTGAGCGGGATTATCCCGAAGTGAAAGTCATTAAACTCGAGCAAAATTATCGGTCTACGCAAAAGATCCTGGAGGCTGCCAATGCCGTGGTGAAATATAACGAGTCGCGTAAAGAGAAGGCACTCTGGACTGAAAATGCCGAGGGGCAGCCTTTGGTGTGTTATGCTGCAAATGATGAGCGGGATGAGGCCGACTACGTCGTAGAACGTATCAAACGTTTACATGAGCTGGAAGGACGACCTTTCAATGATTTTGCTGTTCTATACCGGACGAATGCTCAGTCGCGGGCTTTTGAGGAGAGTTTAATGAAGGCTGCAACGCCCTATCGCGTTTTCTCAGGGTTGAAATTCTACCAGCGTATGGAAATCAAAGACATCCTGGCGTATTTAAGAATCTTGGATAACCCTGCTGATCAAGTGAGTTTTGCCCGCGTACTAGGCGTGCCTAAACGTGGACTTGGGGATAGCGCACTGGCAAAGATCCTGGAATATGCGGATGAACAGGGAATGCCGGTACTGGAGGCAATTTTGGAGGCGGAGTATATTCCGGATTTGCCAACCCGAGCCAAGAAACCTTTGATCGGTTTTGCCCACTTGATGCAAGAATTGGTGGCGTATTCTAAGGGAGCGTCGGTTACAGATTTGGTGGAAGAGATTTTAAAGAAGACGGGGTACAAAGCAATTCTTCAGGCAGCTGAGACACCGGAAGCAGCGACTCGACTGGAAAATTTGCTGGAGTTCTTGTCTGTAACGGCTGAGTATGATGCTCAGGCGGTTCAACATACCCAAAATGCGCAAAACGAAGACCTGGAAGGAGAGGAAACCGGCCAAGGCTTAAGCGGTTTCTTGGAACAAGTATCTTTGGTCGCCGATATTGATGAGCTGGACCAAGCGGAAGAATCCGTGGCTTTAATGACCATGCACAGTGCGAAGGGGTTGGAGTTTCCGGTGGTGTTTGTAGTGGGCTTGGAAGACGGGATTTTTCCCAGTAGTCGTTCACTCATGGCCCCGATAGAATTAGAGGAAGAACGGCGTCTCTGCTATGTTGCTATCACCCGAGCGAGGGAGATACTCTATCTGTGTAATGCCGAAATGCGAATGCTTTATGGCAAAACACAGTACAATCGACCTTCCTGCTTCATAGCGGAAATCCCAGCAACTCTGATGACAGATATTGACCCTCTGGATCCGCCAAAACGTCGTCCTAATACTAAGCCGAAAGCGACTTGGCAGCGGCAGGGAAAGACAGCCGGAGGGATTCCCTTGGGTTCGGGTCCATGGGAAAAAGGCTTCGGAAGTACGCTTGTCAGTAAAGCAGTTGATGCTCATCATGTAGGAGACAAAGTAGAGCATGCTTCATTCGGAAAAGGCATTATTGTTCAAGTCAAAGGAGAAGGCGACCACGCGGAGCTGACCATTGTCTTCGACGCGGGAATTAAAAAATTAATAGCTGTATATGCCAAGTTAACGAAGCTTTAGCATTTTTATCTATTGTACCTTTTTAGAGCCTTCTTGATCACGCTATTATCATCTGACAGGGCTGGAACATAAAGCAATAGAGCCGTTGTGAAGAGGATAAGACTAAATATATCCAAAATATAATGAACTTTTTACGAAATGCTTGTCTGGTACTTGTATTGTAGTACGACATCCTGCTATAATGAGTGTGCCTTCGTATAATAAAATATAAGGGAGTGAGAAAAAAAGGGCGGAGAACTAAATACGCGGGGGTAATTCATATTAAGGAGGATGTCACTTAATGGATTTAAATTCAATTCCCTTATGGGCAGTGGGAGCGGGAATTCTTGCGATCCTTTTTGCATTCTACTTTGCGAAAAGTGTCTTAAGTAATAGTCCCGGGAATGCCAAAATGCAAGAGATCTCCAAGGCGATTCAAGAAGGAGCTATGGCCTTTCTTAATCGTGAGTATCGTACACTGACTCCGATTGTAATTATTATTGGTATCGTCCTATTATTTGCCAAGAACTGGGAAACGGCTATTTCCTTTGTGGTTGGGTCAGTTTTGTCAGCGGTAGCCGGCTATATAGGGATGTCTATTACCACGCGGGCTAATTGCCGTACAACCGAAGCTGCCCGATCAAGCTTGAACAAAGCCTTGGGAGTTGCTTTCCGCGGTGGGGCTGTAATGGGCTTAGCTGTTGTCGGGTTAGGTCTTCTGGGTGTTACTTTACTTTACTTAGCTTTTAAAGATCTTGATATGATTAACTCTTTTGCTTTTGGCGCGAGTGCCGTTGCTCTTTTCGCCCGTGTTGGCGGGGGGATTTATACCAAAGCTGCAGATGTCGGAGCAGACTTGGTTGGTAAAGTAGAAGCAGGGATTCCTGAGGATGATCCGCGTAACCCAGCGACGATTGCTGATAACGTAGGAGACAATGTCGGGGATACCGCCGGAATGGGTGCCGACTTGTTTGAATCTTATGCTGCTACAACAATTGCTGCCATGTTGGTAGGCGCTTCAGTTTTCAAAAGCGTGGATGCAGGGTTGCCTGGAGTAATGTTGCCATTATTCTTAGGCGTTGCCGGGATAATTGCCACGATTATCTCCAGCTTTTTTGTACGTACCGGTGAAAATGCCAATCCGCAAAGCGCTTTGAATCTGGGACTCTGGGGAACAAATCTCTTAACGGCTATTGCGGCTTATGCAATCTGTCATTCAATCTTGCCGGCTGCTTTAGTGGTTGGTGACATAACAATAACCCCTAATTCGGTATTTATGGCGATTATAGCCGGTTTGGTCGTTAATGTTCTGATTGGTTTGATTACGGAATACTATACCTCGAATCAGAAGTCACCTGCCCAAAGTATCGCTAAGGCCTCGGAGACAGGTGCTGCGACCAATATTATTGCTGGTTTAGCTGTAGGCTACAAGAGTACTACGCTACCGGTTCTTGTGATCTGTGCAGCTATTTACGTTTCCCATGCGGCAGCGGGAACCTTCGGAATTGCTATTGCCGCTATGGCAATGTTATCCACAGCAGGTATAGTAGTAGCCATTGATTCCTTTGGTCCCGTAGCTGACAATGCCGGTGGAATCGCTGAGATGGCCGGACTTGAGGCTAATGTTCGAAAAACTACAGATAAGCTTGATTCGGTAGGCAATACTACAGCTGCCGTAGCTAAAGGATTTGCGATCGGTTCAGCAGCTTTGACAGCTTTGGCACTTTTCAATGCCTATGCTGAGTTGGTTCACTTAGAGATGATTAATGTCTTAGTTCCTAAAACAATTATTGGTGTCTTTCTTGGTGCTGCCGTACCCTTTCTGTTCTCGGCATTTACTATGGAAGCAGTTGGTAAAGCCGCCTTTCAGATGATCGGAGAAGTACGTCGTCAGTTCCGAGAAATTCCTGGAATTATGGAAGGTACAGGGAAGCCGGATTATCGGGCTTGTGTCGATATTTCTACTAAAGCCGCTCTTCGCGAAATGATTGTTCCTGGGCTACTTGCCGTTGTGGTGCCCGTTATTGTTGGGTTTGGACTTGGTAAGGATGCTTTGGGCGGATATTTGCTTGGTGGGACTGTTGCCGGGCTGTTATTGGCTATCTTCATGTCTAATGCCGGTGGTGCTTGGGACAATGCCAAGAAGTATATTGAAGCGGGTAACCTTGGTGGTAAACATACGCCAACTCATGAAGCTTCGGTCGTTGGTGATACAGTAGGAGACCCATTTAAAGATACTTCCGGACCTTCGATGAATCCGTTAATCAAAGTTATGGGTACAATTTCCTTGATTATTGCTCCATTCCTGATGTAATTGCCTGGAGCTATTCAATAAGCTGCCTATACAACTTAAATGGTAAACTTGAGACACTTAATGAAACTCCCCGCAGCAAGCTGCGGGGAGTTCGGTTTTGTTGGTTTTGGTGAACATGCGATTTCATTTTATTTATTCGATATAATTTTCGTTTTTGGGGATAATAACAGCACACTTATTTAAGGAGGGTTCAATAAATGCGGAAAAGTTATGCAATTGTTTTAGCCATGGCGCTCGTCTTCTGTAACATAGGCTTTGCTAATGTCCAACCGGTCCTGGGAGTTGAGATCGAGACAGAAGCCACAAGTGCTATTCTCATGGACGCGGCATCCGGTGAAATTTTTTATGAAAAAGAAGCGCATAAAGAATTACCACCGGCAAGTGTTACGAAAATCATGACTTTACTGGTGGCAGCAGATGCCGTAGCTTCTGGAAAAGTCAAATTGACGGACAAAGTGACAGCCAGCGAGAATGCCAGTAAACTCGGGGGTTCTCAGATCTATCTGGAACCGGGGGAAACATTTACGTTAGAACAGATGTTGATTGCCATTGCCGTTGGCTCAGCTAATGATGGCTGTGTCGCCGTGGCGGAACACATTAACGGAACACATGAAGCGTTTGTGGAAGAAATGAACAATAAGGCCCAAGCCTTAGGTCTAAAAAATACGCATTTCGTAAATGCCTATGGGCTTCCCGCAGAGGGGCATTATACAAGCGCATATGATCTGGCAGTCATTTCCAGAGAAGCCCTCAATTACCCATTAGTACGGAAGTTGACCAGCATGAAAGAATATGACTTACGGGACGGGAAATTTAAGCTTTGGAATACTAACAAGTTACTTTGGTGGTACCCTGGGGCTGATGGCTTCAAAACAGGGTGGACGAATGAAGCAAAGTATTGCCTGGCTTCGACTGTGGAGAGAAATGGCCTAAGGTTGATTTGTGTCGTCATGGGTGTACCCCAAGTGAGAGGGCATTTTGCAGAGTCTATGAAAATATATAACTATGGTTTTGCGAAATATGAGTTCAAACTGTATGCCCCGGCAGCTCAAAAGCTTGGGGTTGTAAAGGTACACAAAGGAATTGAAGATGAGGTTGCAGCGCTCACTGAAAAGCCCTTAGGGGCGACTGTGGAAAAAGGGAAAGATAAAAACTCATGGGTCGAGACCAAGCTCAACCCAACTATCAGTGCTCCGATTCAGAAAGGACAAAAGTTAGGGGAAGTTCTTCTATATCGCAATGATCAGTTGCAAGCAAGTGTAAATTTAATTGCTGATCACCCTATTGCCAAAGCTGGTCCGGTCGAGCAAATAGAACGGACTCTGAAAGGCGTTTTTGGTTATTAGCTTATGCGTTTAGTCCAAATGAGTGGAGTCTTTATCTGAGCTATCCTTAATCCGCGACAATTCACGGATCCTAAGGAGAGCTGCCCGTTCGATCCGAGAAATTTGAACCTGCGAAAGATTGAGCAGACTGGCAATTTGGCTCTGTGTCTTATCTTCAAAAAAACGCATTATGAGTACGCGCTTTTCACGTTCAGGCAGTTTATCCAGGACTTCATTAAGAGCAATCTTATCTAGCCAACTGGGATCAGGACCCTTTTCCTCTGAGAGCTGATCGAGAACGAAGATCGGATCGGAGTCGTCTTGATAGAGGGTATCATAAATTGAGGTAGGACTTTGGATTGCTTCAAGTGCAGCGACGATCTCATCCCTGTCGACCCCGATGTTTATCGCGATTTCCCCGATAGTTGCCTCACGGCCGAGCGTTGCCGATAGTTCGTCCCGCGAGCGATTTACTTTATAAACAAGTTCTTTATAGGAACGAGGTACCTTTATAGGGTGGTCATCGCGGAGAAAACGTCGAATTTCACCGATAATCATCGGAACCGCATACGTTGAAAATTTTACCCCGTAGCTAAAGTCGAATTTATCAATAGCTTTAATGAGTCCTATCGTTCCGATTTGAAAGAGGTCTTCGATCTCGTAGCCACGTTGGGAAAAGCGCTGAACTAAATTAAAAATGAGTTTTAAGTTGCAATTGATTAAACGCTCGCGCGCTGCAGTATCCCCATCTTTGGCAGCATGGAGGTAAAACATCATCTCCTTGTCCGAGAGCAGTGGGAAGTGGGGGAGATTCATTTCAGTTAGTCGTTGAATCATAACGCACCCCCTAATGAGAGGAGATGGGTGTTTGTTTAAGATGCTTAATCATGGTCACTGTTGTTCCCACTTCAAGCGTAGACTCTACTTGAAGTTCGTCCATGAAAGATTGCATGAAGACAAAGCCCAGGCCCATACGCTCCGGATCCGTACTATAAGCAGGTTGCATGGCTTGCTCAATATTCGAGATGCCACAACCTTCATCTTTCACGACAATCTTAAGGTTATCGCCGACGATATCCAGATCTAGATAAACAATGTGATGAGGGTTACTCTTGTAGCCATGGATAATGGCGTTGGTTACAGCTTCGGAAACGGCGACTTTGAGTTCTTCAATGTCATTAAGCGGAAGATCCAGTTGCGCGCCAACCGAAGCAATGAGCAAACGGGTAATGCTTACATTTTCTGCGTTACTTGAAAATGTGAGGTTTATATGATTAGTTTTCATTTAGGCTCCCCTTCCTTCATCATATGCGTGCCCTTCATCCACGTAGAAATTGATAATTTTAGGTAGTCCCGACAATTCCATAATTTTATAAATATGTGGGGGGACATTGGTGATTTTTAGATTTCCCCCCAAGGGGAGTAGTTTTTTGTATCTGCCTATGATAACACCGAGTCCGGAACTGTCGACAAATCGAACGTTTTGAAGATTAAGAATGACCGTGCGAATTCCTCGTTTCTCAATCTCAAGGTCAATGGCTTGTCGTACCATTGAAGCGGTGTGCATATCCAGTTCTCCATCTAAGCGCAAGAGTAGGGTCAGGCGCTCTATCTTTTTTTCAAGTTTCAAGACCATTCCCCCTAAAATTTTCTCCCAGTACTAAGGACTTCGATACCACCCATAAATTTCCTGCTAAAATTTTCAAAATTCCTTGGGAAGCTGTGTCGAAATAAGGAACCTTCCTAAAAGTATATAGGCGTCAGCTAATTATTTCCGACTGGTACCTATAAAGACTCGCTTAGTATAATTTAGACTGTTTGGATTAATAATACAATTAGTATGTATTAGTAAAGAAGGAGGAATTAGGGTGTGGCTAAGCAGTCTTTACGTAAGCCTACGATTGCTGTAACCCCTGAGCAATATAAACCGCTAGCGCAGCAATTTACGCCCAAGCCCACTATTGTTAAAAACGTGGTACGGGCTTTTGCCGTTGGAGGAATTATTTGCGCGATCGGCCAGGTTATTATTAATCTATATGTGACCTTCGGGTTGGCACGTATTGAAGCATCGACTGCGGCAACCGCGACGATGATTTTTATAGGTGCGTTTTTAACAGGCTTAGGAATTTATGATGAAATTGGAAAATTTGGAGGAGCCGGTTCCATCGTTCCGGTCACTGGGTTTGCCAATTCTATTGTTTCACCGGCTATGGAATATAAGCGGGAAGGTTATGTGCTGGGTGTTGGAGCAAAGTTGTTTACGGTTGCGGGTCCTGTTCTTGTGTACGGGGTTGCCACATCGATTGTAATAGGAATCGCATATTTTCTTTTACACTAAACATCTGGGGTAGGCGCCTTACATGACAAGCACGAAAAACTCAAATATTTGTTGGTTTTATGAAGGTGGGATAAAGGCATGAATTTGAAACGTAAGGGAAATCAGACCGTGGTGTTTAGCAACCCACCGGTTATTTTATCGTCTTATTCTGTGGTGGGTCCTAAAGAAGGGCAAGGTCCTCTCGGAAAAACATTTAGCAAGGTCTGGAAAGACCAACTAAACGGTGAAAAATCCTGGGAGTTTGCGGAGAGTAAAATGCTTCAGGAGGCGCTGCAGGGGGCTATTGATCAAGCCGGCATTCCTGAGGAGCAAATTGATTTTATGTTAGCGGGGGATTTGCTTAATCAAATCATCTCCTCTAATTTTGCCGCGCGGCAAATGGCTTTGCCTTATATCGGGTTATATGGAGCTTGTTCCACGATGGCTTTGGGCTTGGCTGTTGGGAGCATGCTAATTGACGGAGGATTCGCTCGTAATGTTCTTGTCGGGGCATCCAGCCACCATGATACGGCAGAACGGCAGTACCGGTTGCCGACGGAACAGGGTGCACAAAGGGCTATGAGTGCACAGTGGACGGTGACCGGAGCGGGAAGTTTGCTCCTTGGAAAGAGTGGGACTGGGCCGCGAATTACCTCAGCAACGATCGGAAGAGTTGTGGACTATGCTCAATCTGATGTCAATAACATGGGTGCAGCCATGGCCCCGGGGGTTGCGGAAACAATCCTAAATCACCTCCGTGATTTGCAGCGCAAACCGGAGGATTATAACCTGATTGCCTCGGGGGATCTAGGCGCGGTTGGATTAGGGCTCTCTGGGGAAGTACTTAAGAAAAGTGGCATAGATATGGGCACGGGATTTACGGATTGTGGGGTTATGATTTACGATGCCAGCCAGGATGTTCATGCCGGAGGCAGTGGATGTGGTTGTTCAGCGGTGGTTTTCGCCGGGAATATTATGCAAAGGATTAAAGTTGGAGAGTTAAGGCGAGTCTTGCTGGTGGGCAGTGGCGCTTTGCATAGCCCAACATCGTCGCTGCAAGGAGAATCTATCCCCGGTATTGGGCATGCCGTGGTTATAGAGGCGTGAAGGGGGTGAGTACGTTTGTTTGAGATGATTATTCCAGCTTTTATTGTCGGAGGGATAGTTTGTGTTATTGGACAACTTCTTATGGACTTGACAGAACCAAAGTTTACGCCGGCGCATGTGCTTGTCTTCTTTGTGACAGGAGGAGCGATCCTTGGGGCGTTGGGGCTGTATGAACCATTGGTGAAAATTGGAGGAGCAGGGGCCACAATTCCCTTATCAGGCTTTGGGTATAATCTTTCCAAAGGGGCAATGGAGGCGGTTGGAGAACGGGGTATCATTGGTGCTTTTTCCGGCGGTGTGGAAGCAACGGCGGTTGGGATTGCGGCGGCAGTGTTTTTCGGGTATTTGATGGCTGTTACGTTTAACCCCAAAGGGTAATTTCGATGTTCGATATTCGATATTCGATATTCGATATTCGATATTCGATATTCGTGGTACGATCGGTAAACTATGACCGGCTCATTTCGATACTCAAAGTACGAATAACAAACTACGAACTTTGAACCACGACAAAGGCCATTTCGATGTTCAAAGATCGAACCTCGAACCTCGAACTTCGATAAGGGGTTGTGATGCATGGATTCTAATGCGAGTGAAAAAAACGTTCCCGTGAGTAAAGCCTATCAAAAAAATGTGGATTACATAAATCGGCAATTAGGGGTTCCGGATAGCTTTGATATTGTCCTGCGGGAGATGTCCATTGGTGGTAAACGGGTGGCGATTTATTCAGTCAATGGATTGGTCGATTCACATGTGGTCAGTTACATATTAGAGGTGCTCGTTGGCTTAGAACGTTCGGATTTGATTGTCAATTCACTGGATAAATTAGTCAAAGGAAACATCGTAAATCTACAGGTATCTGAAGTAAAAACGATGGATAAGGTGTTCTATTTTGTTTTGTCAGGCCCAATGGCGATTCTTGTGGAGGGACAAGATAGAGCAATAATTGTTGATGTCAGGGCGTATCCTGCTCGTCAGCCTCAGGAACCGGATATTGAGCGTGTCACTCGGGGTTCTCGTGACGGATTCACGGAAACACTGGTCGTGAATACGGCCTTGATCCGTCGACGCTTACGTGATCCGAAACTACGCATGAAGCTGGTCCAAGTGGGAGGACGTTCGAAAACGGATGTATGTATTTCCTATATTGAAGATGTTACGAACTTAGAGTTGGTGAAAGAACTTCACAAAGAAATTCAGGCTATTAAGATTGATGGGATTCCCATGGCGGAAAAAAGTGTCGAAGAATTTATCCTTGGAAGCAAGTACTGGAATCCTTATCCCCGAGTGCGCTATACTGAACGTCCGGATGTTGCGGCTATTCATCTGCTTCAAGGGTATGTCGTCATGCTTGTTGATACTTCTCCCTCGGTCATGATTGCGCCTGCGACGTTTTGGAGTCATGTCCAGCATGCCGAGGAATACAGACAGGAGCCGAGTGTAGGGGCTTATCTTCGTTGGATACGATTTGGAGGAATCTTTGCTGCGGTCTTTCTACTTCCTCTTTGGCTTGGTGCAGCCTTAAATCCACAATTACTGCCGGACTGGCTTCAGTTTATCAGCCCTATTCAACCAACGAAAATACCATTACTTGCCCAAGTCTTGATGGCTGAGTTCGGGGTGGACCTTTTACGTATGGCCACCATTCATACACCGAGCCCCTTGGCGTCGGCCTTGGGTTTGATTGCCGCCTTTATGTTTGGGGATATCGCAATTAAAGTGGGACTGTTTATCCCGGAGGTAGTGGTGTACATGGCTATTGCCGCGGTGGGAACGTTTGCGACTCCCAGCTATGAATTGGGTTTAGCTAACCGCTTGGCGCGCTTGTTTCTCATACTGATGACAGGTCTCTTGAACTTTCCAGGGTTTGGGATAGGCGCGGCTATGTGGTTCTTTCTTTTATGGCGGACAGAATCGTTTGGCGTACCTTATCTCTGGCCACTCCTTCCTATGGATATTAAAGCATTGGGGGCGGTTCTGGTGCGCTCTCCTGTACCTATTAAAAACCAACGCCCGAGTATTTTAAAACCACAAGATCAAGACCGTCAGCCGTAATCGAGGTGCGAAGTTCGAGGCACGAGGTTCGAATATCGAAGTTCAAGTGGATGTGGTTTTTTAGTCCAATAACAACACACTTGGTATATCTTTTATACACGAAAGGATGCAAAAATTGTGAAAATCGGGTTTCCGCGAGCACTCTTTTATTATGATTATTTTCCATTCTGGTCTGGATTTTTTTCGGCATTGGATATTAAGGTAGTGACCTCTCCGCCTACACATCGCCAAATTATGGAACAGGGTTTAAGAAGGGTCAGCGACGATACTTGCTTACCCATTAAGTTGCTGGCAGGACATATCCAAGCGCTTGAAGACGTCGATGCCATTTTTTTGCCCCGTATGGTCAGTGTTGAGGCAAACACCTACAGTTGTCCAAAATTCCTGGGGATTCCGGAAAGCCTGCTGCCTGCCGTTCCTCCCGGAATCCCGGTCTTGACTGTAACCGTAAATTGGCGGAAGGGGAAACGTCAGGTCCTGAAAGATCTTCAGGTCTTGGGGCTTCAGTTAGGTAAGGGCAGGGCGGATATTCGGAAAGCCTTTACCCTGGGCCAAGAATGGCAAAAACGTTATCAGGATTCCAATGGGTCAGGATGGGATTTTGAGAAGAACCTGCCTCAGATAGAGAGTACTGCGAAGAGGATCGCGAGCTCTCAAAAGGATACTGTGCCTCTCAATGAGCCAGGTCGCCTTAGAATTGCTTTAGTAGGGCATTCCTACCTTACGCAAGAACCCTATGCTAACCTGAACCTGCTTAGGCGACTGCGCAAAAAGGCGGAAGTGGAATTGGTCCAAAACGTTAACTTGGAAGAGGTTAATAATCATTTGTCAGGGTTACGCAAAAAGATATTTTGGAATCACGCTAAGCAAATTTTTGGAGCAGGGAAAAAGTTTATTACCGATCCTGATATTGATGGGATCATCTATTTATCGTGCTTTGGATGTGGAACCGACTCTATAGTGCAGGGACTATTAGCGAGTTCCGCCCGGGAAACACATAAACCATATATGATGATCACCCTTGACGAACACAGTGGAGAGGCAGGCCTTGTTACTCGTCTGGAAGCCTTTTTAGATATGGTCGAAAGGAGGAAGGTCCATGAAGGTTACGTTTCCGCACATGGGGAACACCTGGATAGTGATTCAAACTCTCTTTGAATCACTCAATGTTGAAGTGGTAATCCCACCAATCAACAGTAAACGAACCATGCAATTAGGCACAAGGTTGGCGCCAGAATCCGCTTGTCTGCCCTTAAAATTAAATCTGGGTAATTATATTGAAGCGGCGAATGAAGGTGCGGACACGATTGTGATTACTGGGGGGATCGGTCCCTGCCGTTTTGGTTATTATGGTGAAGTGGAACGGCAGATCCTTCAAGATGCGGGATATGCTTATGATATGGTGACTCTTGAGCCGCCTGATGGAAGCTTGCTTGGGCTGGCGGGGCGTATCCGCTATTTAGCCGGATCGAAGAATTCCTGGGTAAAGATTCTCCGGGCTATACGATTCGCCTATTTGAAAAGTGTCGCCTTAGACCGAGTTGAAGATCTGATTCATGCAGCAAGGCCGAGGTTACCTGATCCGAGGGAAACGGAGAAATTGTATGAAGATGCCAAAACACGCATTGCGCAGACTATGACTGATATTGGTGTTAAGGATACAGTTCGCTGGGTGCAGGAAAGTATTCGGGAACGTCAAGCGGGGCTAAACCCTTCCGAACGGTTTTGCAAACCTTTGCGCATAGGGATTATCGGGGAGATTTATACAATCTTAGATCCCTTTACCTCAGTGGGTTTAGAGGAAGAGATAGGGCGTTTAGGTGTGGAAGTGGATCGTTCGATTTACCTCTCAGGGTGGATTGGAAATCATATATTTCAAGGTCTGACTCAGGGATATCGATCAATCAAATCCTATTCGGGTCATGCAAAACCCTATTTGCCACATTTTGTTGGGGGGCATGGTCAGGAAACGGTTGGAGCTGCCGTGAAATTTGCACAGGAAGGCTTTGATGGGATCATCCAAATTTTCCCGTTATCTTGCATGCCGGAGATTGTGGCAGCCAGTGTTTTACCAAAAGTACAAGAAGCGTACAAAGTGCCGATTATGACGCTTATCGTCGATGAACATACCGGACAGGCCGGGCTGCAAACGCGGTTAGAGGCGTTCGTGGATCTGCTGGAAAGGGCAAACATTGAACCAGGAATTGAACACAAAAGAGGGGACGTGCTAAGCATTGGGGCAAGATAAGTACTTTCTGGGGGTCGACGTTGGGTCAGTCAGTACGAATATAGTACTATTGCAATCAGACAATACGTTAAAGGAGGCTCTATATCTAAGAACTCAAGGTCGTCCTATGCAAACAATTCAAGAGGGGATTAAGCTGTTGCGCTCTAAAATGGGGAACTCTGATGAAATCATTGGTGTTGGAGCTACAGGGAGCGCGCGTCAGCTGGCGGGTACCTTATTAGGTGCTGATGTCGTGAAAAACGAAATTACCGCTCATGCTGTCGCAGCTTCGCGAATGAATCCTGAGGTGCAGACTATTCTGGAGATTGGCGGGCAGGACTCGAAAATCATCATCCTCAGGGATGGTGTCGTTGCTGATTTTGCCATGAATACCGTCTGTGCAGCCGGAACGGGGTCGTTTCTCGATCAGCAGGCAGCAAGGTTAGGCATTTTAATTGAAGAGTTCGGTCCACTGGCTCTGCAAGCAAAGCATCCGGTGCAGATTGCCGGGCGTTGTTCAGTATTTGCGGAATCAGATATGATTCACAAACAACAGCTGGGGCATTCACTGCAAGATATTTTAGCTGGATTATGTAAGGCGATGGTGCGGAATTATCTCAATAATGTAGGGAAAAACAAAGATATACGCGGCCCGATCTTCTTCCAGGGCGGAGTGGCGGCGAACCCCGGAATAAGTAAAGCATTTGAAGATGAGTTAGGTCAACCGGTAATTGTACCGGAACATTATGGAGTTATGGGTGCCTTAGGAGCAGCCTACTTAGCCCAGGAAAAAGTGGGAATGCAAGCTGAAACAAGGACTAAATTTCGCGGTTTACACCTGGGTGAAACTCAATTCCAAGCACAAAGCTTTGAGTGCGCCGGGTGCTCAAATCGTTGTGAGGTTGTAAAAATCATGCAGGATGGGAAGAGTTTGGCCATGTGGGGAGATCGCTGTGGAAAATGGTCGATTGTTGCCGGTGACAGCGATGGCATCCGTATTACGGAACGTCAAGGCGAACAAAAGAGGGCCTAAGTGTGAAGTGCGAGAATCGAGGTTCGAAGTTCGTGGATCATTCTTAGCACATGGATAAATAGTCGGCAGGCATATACTTTGCCGAACGAGAGGATTTGGGGAGTGACTGAGAAACCCAATATAATAGCTTGCTGGACTTGGTTAGAATTGATACTGCCAAGTCCTTTTTTTATGATCAAAAAGTACCAAATTTATCTTCAAGTCCCAAGAATTAAGAAGGAATAACTGTTGCTGTGTAGAATAATGTACCTTGGGGAAAACACTTTCCTTAAATTCTAGTGCCTTGAGCACAGCGAAAGGAATGGCTCATAACATGAGGATATTAAAAATTAGCAAAGTAAATACATTTCTGATCAGCCTAATGATGATGGCTATTTTATTGTGTTGTAGCAGTCAAGTACAAGCAGACCAAAGCGGGGATTACACATATACTGCAACAGCAGGCGAAACCCAAATAACGGGGTACACAGGGGCTGGAGGAGATGTTACAATACCAAGTACTTTAGGCGGATTTCCTGTGACAAGCATTGGCGATGCGGCTTTTTATGGCGCAGGCTTAACAAGTATTAGCATTCCACAAGGAGTAACAAGTATCGGCCACGGGGCTTTTGCCTATTGCTATGGCTTAACTGCTATTACAGTAGCTGCAGATAATTTATTCTACAAAAGTATTGACGGCGTGCTTTATAACAAAGCAGGGACTATTTTAATTGTGTGTCCCGCAAGATTAACTACAGTAAGCATTCCACAAGGAGTAACAAGTATCGACGACTCTGCTTTTGCCGATTGCACAGGCTTAACAAGTATGAGCATCCCGGAAGGAGTAACAAGTATCGGCATCTGTGCTTTTGCCGGTTGCTATGGTTTAACAACAATAAGCATCCCGCAAGGGGTAACAAGTATCGGAGGGTGGACTTTTGACGATTGCATAGGCTTAACAAGTATTAGTATTCCGAAAGGAATAACAAGTATTGGCGAATATGCTTTTTACTTATGCACAAGCTTAACGAGTATTACGATTAACTCAGCAACAACAGCAATATATGATAGCGCAGACACAATACCAGCCGCGACAAAGATTATAGGCTATGACCCATCTACCGCAAAAGATTACGCTACGAAATATAACAGAACGTTCGAAGTTATAGCTCCTACTGCGCCGATATCCGAAACGTTGACGGTGAGTAATCCAGCCCCCACAGGATTTACTGTAGCCTTAAACCCGGCATTGACGGGCTTAACAGCAAGCAACTTCACGCTTCTTGATAGTTCGAATCAATCTGTAACCATTACAGGTGCGACAACATCAGACAGCGGAGCAACTTATGAGATAAGTGCAGCTTTGTGTGCAGGCCAAACGTACACGGTTACGGCTGCGAAGACGGGCTACGACTTTGGGGCACCTGTGAACGTGGGTTGCGTTCCTGATAATTTAGAAGAGTTTACAACTGAGTTTGACAGCATAAAAGCAACCGGAGGTGAAATGACGCTTCACGGAGACATTGCCCTTGATGGAGTGCTCACACTCTCTGCGGAGAAATCTGTAACAATACATGCCGGGAAATACCGAATTGTAACAGACGATACGAAGGACAGCCTGGAGGTAGGCAGTAATGTAACAATTGAAGGCGACGGTTTTAACGACAGCAACTTCAATGACCATAAATATGGTGTTGTTGCTGCAGATGGCGGCGGGTTTATTAAGATAACAGGCGGAACTGTGAAGTCAAATGCATCCCAGGGTGCAGCAGTATATTTACATGGAACATGGACAAACAAGGGCAGCAGTTTTTCGATGACGAGCGGTGCGATTATCGCTGGTGATGCCGCCTGTAATGCCCGTTTCGGCATATATGCCCGCAAATTCAGCGAGGTTACTATTTCAGGCGGGACAATCACCGTAAACGGTGACTGCGGAATCGGTATCGACATAAACGGTGAAAACCTTCCTGCTTCGGCTACCTTAGATGGTGGTACTATTAACATTACAGGTAAAGAGGGTTACGGTGTTTATGTCAGAGGTGGTGCCTCTGGCCACATTAATGCATGTACCATTAATGCTAATGAGCAGGATGGTGTGGGCGTTTCCGCCTATGGTTGCTCCAATATTACCGTCGGCGGCGCTTCGGTAGTTATTAATGCAAATGGTCAAAACGGACACGCGCTTGAAGCATCACATGGCAGCAGTGTTACAATACTGGATGGAACAACGATTAGTGCCACGGGCGATAACGGTATTGGCGTGGAAATTGGCTTAGGAGGAGATGGATTCATTTCAGGGGGAACCATAGCCGCTAAATATCGCGGTGTCAATATTGTCGGTGAAGATGTGTATGCCCAAGCAACCATATCTGGCGGGACAATAACCGTTACAGGAACTGAAGGTATAGGTATTAATGCCCAGTCAACTGGTTTTCTCGATGAAAATGGCAATAATATACAAGACGAAGGAGAGCGAGACTGTGTGGTACGCTTCTCCGGCGGAACCGTTGTTGCGGCGGGTGAGGAAAGTACAGGTTTGGTTGCCTTTGGCTGTGGTAAGGCCGAAATAAGTGGCCCAGCGACGATAAATGCCACAGGCTTAAAAAGCACTTGTGTTTATGCCTCAAACGGCGGTTATATTAAAATTTCTGCCGGAACAATTACGGCAAGTGGAGATAATAGCACAGTAATATCGGTTCATCTGGGTGGTTTAGTGGAAATAGTAAGCAGCATTGTATCGATAACAGGTTCAGGAAATAATGATGTATGTCTTTATTCCGAAGACTTAATAGGGACAGCATGCATAATAATGCCGGATATGGCTATGAGTGTATACCTTGAGGGGGCGGGTGCAAATGCTAAAATTGCAGACAATACAATAACGGCGCTTGAGGGTAAAACGGTAATAGTAGGCACAGCTTATGAGAACCTTAACCTTCCAACGACAGTTTCTGACTGCGACATTACATGGGCACCGGGATGTTATGATGGAAATACGCCAGGTGAATATGTAATTTACGGGCACTTAACAAATCCGATAAACGTACAAAACGTAAATATCAGTCTGGGGATTAAAATCACTGTTGTGCAGGATATAAGTCTGACCAGTTTTGATGTGGAAAGGGAAGAGGACGGACCTTCCTTGCAGATAAATGCCGGAGATGATTTTTGGGCTTCAATTAATATTGAACAAAATGACCATAGCGGTAAACTAATGTCTCCGGTAACTAACCTTGCTTCTTTCCAGGGTTATATAGCCTATGATTCTGATCGGCTGGAGGTATTAGAAGTTGTGCCCGGGGAGCTTATTCCGGCGAGCGGCTGGACGTTGCAGCAAGGTTCACAAGGAGCGGATGGGGTTTATGTTGAGTTAACAGGTCCTCAAGGTGATACAGTTGGTTTAAGCGGTTACGGGAAACTGCTACGGGTGCATTTCCGATCATTGTCCGGAGCAGGGGGTAGTGGGATTTTCGCCCTTAAAGGGGGGAGCTTCATTAATCTTGATGATGAAGCTAAGTCATTTGCATTTGGCGGATATTTAACAAGTATCAAGGGGCAGGATATTCCGGTCATCAGTGACTATCCCCCCATTTTAGGGATCTCTTCGCACGTTGACATCATCCCTGCCGCAGTTAAGATAACTGAGGCCAACCCACAGCGGCAGACTATTGCGGTTAGTTTTGATCAGAATACATTGGATACATGGAAGTATCCGGGTGTTGATAAGATTAGAGGCAGTATTTCCTTAAAGAAAAATGAGAATGAGTGGACAGTTCTAAAAAAAGATATTTTTGATGGGGAAGTATGTTTCGGATGGTCGGGGGGTAATAAACTGGTTTTGTCACTGGGTCATGGTTTTAGTTTTGCTTCAGGCGATAGTCTGAGCTTTAAGCTGGAAGAGAAAATATATGATCGAACGACAAATAGTTATGTTAATGGCCTTGATCCTGTAGAGACCCCGGTGTTTATTGTTCCTCAGACACTAGGTAAACCACTGGATCTGGGTCAATGGGAAGGTATGATTAATTTTGGTGTAGAGGGGATTCATCTTTCATACCAAGGAGAGGAGCTTTGTTCATACAGCAGTGCGGCTCCTCCGACAGTTAAAGTATTATTTAATGAAGGTGGTCCTGTTGTCTGGGATGCAGTGCTAAGGGCTCCGAACGGCAGTGTCGTGGGATTTTGGGGGTATGGTCCTGGCCAATCCCGTGAGCAGGAGATACCGATTGACCTAACTTGGGAAAGTGGAAACTATCAGTTGCTGGTTAAAGCATTTTGGCTCTTTGATCCAACCGATACCACTATGGCATTTTCTGTAGTACCGCTGGATATCCAGCAAGGCAGTATACCGCTCATTACCGGTAGGGTGCTGCAGCCAGACGGCAGTGCCTTTATCCGTGGGGATAACTCAGATGTCTATGTAAAATTAAGAAGGCTGGATAACAGCGGAGATGATCTTTGTGGTACAGGTATAAACAATGACGGGTCATTTATGCTGGGCGGGAATATACCAACAGGTGACTATTTGTTGGTAGCGGATGCCTGTGGGAGTAACAATCCCTATGCAAATGCAATTCCTGTTACTATTCATATAACTGTAGGACAGTTGTTAACACAAGATATAAGCTTGACTAATCTGTTAATTACGGATTATAGCGCCACACCACTAGTTCAGATTGGGATCAATCCAGAAGATGGGGACAGTGTCGGAATATTTGTCGGTCTTGAGAACATCAAGGATCAAAACGGCAACACGATTAATCCAAACGTTGCTGGTTACCAAATCAAAGTAGACTTTGATCCGACTAAAGTAGCCATCCTAGATGTACTTGATGAAGCACACTTAGGTCAATTCATTAAGAATGTTGATTCAGTAGCAGGTAAAGTGTATATTGCCGATGCGGTAGCTATTGGAACATCTAATTATAACAAGCTTTTCTTCTTGCCAATTACCTTAATCGGGTCTGCGCTTGATGTGACAAGCCTGCAGGTGCATTTTATTAATGTAAGGGATCCAGATAATAATCAAATTTGCGTTGATAATCCTTCTGATCTGGAATTCCACCGTGGTAAAATTTATAATGAAGGTCCTGAAACCCAACCCAATATTGCTGATGCGGTTGCCGGTCTACAGTACTTGGCTGGGTTGAGAAATGCAGGAGCGGATCTGGAACAGGTAAATCTGATAAATATGGCTTCTATCTTACCTCCAGAACCTGTCTCAGGTGTATTAAGACCAAGCATTAAAGATGTAATAGTCTTAATGCAGTACCTGGTTGGATTAAGAGATGATTCATTCCAGTTAGTTTCACGATAATAGAACGAAACTAGCATGGCACCACTTTCCAGATCTTAAATGGAAAGTGGTGCTTATCATCTATTTGAGATTAATGGGGGGCAATATATATTCAGGATGCCATAAAAAATGGTTGACCTGTGTCAATAATTCTGTTATTATTAACGAATCTTAATAATTCTCATCTTTCGAAAAATATATTAGGGGTTTGGATCGCAAGTGTATCATGGAGAAAGTTGTGGTAGTGGTAATAGATAAGCCTATGGCAACAGAGGACCTCCTTCTGTTGCCATTTTTATTCTTTCTGAATAGCTTATATATAGAAAGAGAGGAAGAGGAAATGAGACTGCACGGTACACAATTGGTGAATGAGCAAGGACATTTAGAAATTGGCGGCTGTGACACTGTAGAATTAGCTAAAAAATTTGGGACGCCGCTTTACATCATGGATGAAGCCCATATTCGGGACATTTGCCAACAGTACCAGGGTTCGTTCGTGAAGGGCATGGAAAATGCGGAGGTTATTTATGCTTCGAAAGCGTTTTCAACGCTGGCCATGTGCCGGATTATTGATGAAGAAGGACTAGGCTTAGATGTTGTCTCCGGAGGGGAACTTTATACTGCTCTTCAGGCCAATTTCCCGGCTGCGCGAATTTACTTTCATGGCAATAATAAATCTCGTGAAGAACTGACAATGGCAATAAACGCTGGTGTTGGTAGGATTGTCGTAGATAATTTTCATGAGATGAGTATATTAAATGAGCTGGCGGAAGATTTGAATCAAAGAGTCAATATCCTCCTTCGGGTGACACCAGGGATTGAAGCGCATACCCATGAGTACATTCGGACAGGTCAGATCGATTCTAAGTTTGGTTTTACCTTATCAGACGGTACAGCAGACCGGGCGCTGGATTTAGCATTATCCTGTCCCTTTCTCGTAGTAGAAGGGATTCATGCTCATATCGGGTCACAAATCTTTGAATTAGATTCCTTCCGGCATGAGGTTCAGATAATGATTGGCTATATGTCAGATATTCATGTGCGTATCGGTTACCTGCTGCAAGAGCTTAACCTTGGCGGAGGATTTGGGATTTATTACGCGTCCGGGGATGAGCCTGCTCAGATTACGGATTATGCCAAAACAGTGCAGGCTGCTTTGGAGGATGCTTGTCGGGATCAGAAGTTTCCGCGTCCAAAAATTATTATTGAGCCGGGACGTTCGATCGTAGGAACAGCAGGAACCACACTCTATACCGTAGGTTCCATCAAAGAGATTCCCGAGATCCGGAAATATATTGCAGTGGATGGGGGTATGACAGACAATCCGCGACTTGCACTATATCAAGCACGTTACGAGGCAGTTCTTGCCAACCGCGCTAGTGAAGAAACAGTTGAATCGGTTTCCGTTACCGGAAAGTGTTGTGAATCCGGAGATATGTTGATTTTGGATATTGATTTGCCCAAAGCTATATCGGGTGATCTATTGGCTGTTTCTTGTACGGGTGCTTATAACTATTCCATGTCCTCGAATTATAATCGGCTTACAAGGCCGGGGGTGGTTCTAGTGGCGGGCGGTCATGCCGATGTGATCGTAAGACGTGAAACTCATTCGGACTTACTGCGCAATGATGTTCTGCCTGCGCGCTTGAAGTAGTTACAACGGGCAAGCCGGTAAGATGCCCATATAGAAAACCAGGTTAGAGCTAAGCCTTCGCTGATTATCAATTAAACTTTCTGATTAGCAGGAAAAAGGACCGTGTGCGTTATTTAACGCTTGCGGGTCCTTTTTTCGCATTTCTGTGGGCGAACAATCACAAGATCCAGGGCCACCAACATAAGAGTTGCAATCAGGATGGTGCCCAATCCTTTCGAGGAGACGGTCGAAGCATACGTGACTGGAGGGATAGAATAAGGCGAGAAGGGTGCCAGTGAAGGAACCATAGAATGAGGCATGGCAGAGTAGTAGGGATAAGATTGGGTAATAGGGGGCGAAGAAGGATGGGGGAAATATAAGTTAGTGGTTAATTGAGCGCCCCGTGGTTGGGCAGGATTATAGGTGGGACAGTTAAGTCCGGTATTATGATGGAAGAGTAGAGAACTTCGTAATACCGGTACACCAGGGTATCCAGGGTTCAATGTCAGTCCCCCTTTCTTAAGCCCGGATACTTATATTGGCAGTATATGTAAATAACGGCGTGGTGGTACCTGGAGAAGAAATGAAGAATGGGATTGGAAAAGCCACTTAATCAACAAAAACTTTTACGTTTCTAAATATTTCATATTTTGCTTTGAATATTTTGATGGAGATTGATTGATTCTAAAGAGAAGAAAAAGAAATAAGAAAGCTTTGGAAATGGAGTGGACTCGGATGCAGGAAAATAAATCCTATGGCCGAACAATTCTCCGGGTCTTAACAACCCACAATAAAGCCATGCTACTGGGGTTATTTCTAGGAATCAGTTTGGTTTTAGGTGCCGTCCTGGTGAGTCAAGTAGTAGGAAATGAAAAAAAACCGATCATTAATCCAATTGAGTATGAAGTGTACTGGGAGCAAGCTCAAGAACAAACCAGGGCGAGTGAGGACGACTCTGGAGAACGCTCGGATAACTCTGTAGTAGAGCCAGATTACCCTGAGCCAAACAACGAGCCGGTATCCAACTTTAAAGGGGAACGGTTTACGGTTCTATTAGTTGGGGTAGATCGTCGACCCGGTGATACAACGCTCAGTAATACGGATACTCTTTTAGTAGCCAGTGTTAATACCCTGAACGGTAAAGTTGCTATCCTTTCCATCCCTCGAGATACCCAAGTTACTGTGCCGGGCTATGGAAAGGGAAAAATTAATGCTGCTGCACGAGTTGGTAAAGGAATTAATACAACAACAGCTTTAATCGAAGGTTTAATAGGCCAGTCTATTGACGGTTACGTTATCACAAATTTTAATGGATTTAAGTCGATTATTGATACACTGGGAGGAATAACACTCAATATTGAAAAAAATATGTATTATGTTACCGGAGACTTATCAGACGGCGTGATAAATCTCAAAAAAGGAACTCAACGATTAGATGGAGCACAGGCTTTGCAATATGCCAGGTTCCGTCAAGATGCCTTGGCGGACATATCAAGGACGGCGCGGCAGCAGGCAATTATAAAAGCAATAGGGAATGAATTTCTGCAAGTTAAGACAGTTCCCAAGTTACCCTGGATTGTCCCTCAAATCGCCAAATCAGTGGAAACTAACCTTTCAATAGCTCAATTATGGGCGATGTCGAATTATTTGCTACGTAATAAAAATCCAGAGATATCATCCCAAACCTTACCGGGTAATTTCCTCACCGAAAACAATATAAGTTACTGGAAAGTTAACCCTGAGAAGTCACGCGCTGTTGTTAAGAAGCTTTTCGAAGAGGGAAAAACCAGCAGCACGTTCGGAATTTAGCGTTAGGGAATAAGGCTGAAGCATATTCATTGATATGCTCCCAGCCTTATTCTTTGGATACTTCTTTTCTACATAAACTAAAACGCGAGGAATTGAAACCCGCATTATGAGATAGTATAGTTCCTCATCTTCCTGGTAGTGATGATTTTTTTCGGAAGAATAAGTGGCTGCAATAACAGATGCTCTTGTCTTTTTGAAGAAACAGTTATAAAATACATGAGGTTGTTATATGGAGGAATTTTTGGAGGGTGTACATTGGAGAAGCTGCTAGAAAAGTTAAAAGAGTACTTACAAATGGAAACGGAAATCCCTTTTGAGGAGTTTGCGGAGTATTATCGCCAACTGATTTCAGAACTGAACCAAACGTTTAACGATCTTGATAAGGACGCTCGCGTTAAAGCACTCTATATTTGTTCGGTTGTTCAATCCAATGCAGATGCTAGAGCAAAGGGGAGTAAAACCACGGCCAAAGCGTTTAAAAAGATAAGCGCTAAATGTGGTTTTTGGAGAGATGCAATTAAGTTCCATCTGGGAAAAGACGGGATGTCCCCGCAGGAGATTGAACAAGCAACGGAAGAAATTAACACCAGCATCTAAGGAGCTCCATTTTCATTGGATTAGGACATCAAGCCGGAACGGTTTTGATGTTTCTTTTTTTACCAGTCAGAAGCCCTATGCCGCTGTGCGGTACCACTGATGAATAAAAATCTTTTTATTCAGGTCGGAAGCCAGCCCGTTAAACCGATACCATCGCTAGGAGTAATGAATAATGGCATAGAGCTCTTGAAGTTGCTGTAAACAGGCAGATGATGGTATAATTTAATAAAATCCTGATGATAAGGAATTTGAGGATGTTGCTATGGATATCATTTTGGCTCATCGCCAACTCGATTTTGATGCTCTGGCGTCAATGGTGGCTGCCCAAAAAATTTACCCGAACAGTGTGTTGGTCATGGACGGAAAACCTAACGTCTATGTTCAAGATTTTTTGGCACTATCTAAGGATCAATTGCGGTTTTACAGAGCTCAGGATATTAATATGGACGAAGTATCTCGGATTATTCTTGTAGATACCCATGAACTGCGTCGTGCGGGTTTGTTGGGCGAAAAGGTGGCTAAGCTTCCTAGCGTTCAGGTGGAAATTTATGACCACCATCCTTATTCTGGAGAACTCAAACCGGGTATGGTTATTGAAACGGTTGGTGCGTGCGCAACAATCCTTGTTGAAAAATTGGCAGCGCTGGGGTTGCCCTTAAGTGGTTTTGAAGCGACTTTGATTGCCATCGGAATCTATGACGATACTGGAAGCTTATTGTTTGATAGTACCACAGTACGTGATGTTCAGGCTGTGGTTTATTTATTAGGGCAAGGAGCGAATTTAGGGGTTATTGCCCAATATTTACGAAGACCGCTTGCTGAAGAACAAAAAGAACTCTTGCAACAATTACTGGACCAAGGGCAGACCGAATTATTTGATGGCTTGCCTGTGTATCTTGCGTATGCTGAGACAGAAGACTATGTCGGAGGGCTTTCTTTACTGGCTCATCAAATAGGGGAGCTTGAAAGCGCTGATACCTGGTTTTTGTTAGTCAAAATGGAGAATCGGGTATACGTCGTGGGCCGTTCCAGAAGGAGAGGTTTGCCCGTCGATGGGTTAGTACGGATATTTGGTGGGGCGGGCCATACGAGGTCTGCTTCAGCGACTATTAAAAACGCTGAAATCCCGGTAATCTTGCAACAACTGCGTCAAGGGCTTCGGAGTCGCGCTATACGCCCTCATCTGGTGCGTGACATGATGAGTTATCCCGTGAAGACCGTGACCCCGGAGACGCCGCTTGGTGAGGTTGAACAAATTCTATTGCGTTATGGGCATACAGGAGTACCTGTCATTGAAGATAAGCATTTAGTGGGGATTATTTCCCGGCGGGATGTGGAAAAATCGATTAAACACGGTCTGAAACATGCACCAGTGAAGGGTTTTATGACTACACGGGTGATTACGGTAGAAGCAGAGGCCCCTTGGGATGAAGTCCAGCGTCTGATGGTGCAGCATGATATTGGGCGTCTCCCAGTGGTTGAAGATGGAAATGTCGTTGGAATTGTTTCCCGATCGGATGTTTTGCGTTTCGTTCATGGAGGTCCGGTTCCTATGGAAACGCAACTTGTTCGCGAACGTAGCGTCGCCATGCGTCAGGATATTTTGGATTTGATAGAAGGTCTCCCGGCAGAGAAACGGAAGCTCCTTGAAGCTGTACGAGATACTGCCCAGGAAGAAGGGTGCTCCGTTTATATTGTAGGAGGATTTGTCAGGGATTTGCTCCTCTTTTCCCCCACTCAAGATCTGGATTTTATCGTCGAAGGTAGTGGTGGTCAATTTGCCAAAGCATTGTTAAAACGCTTGCCGGACGGGAAACTCACTGAGCATATTAAGTTTGGAACGGCCCGGATTGTTTTTCCCGATGGGAGTCATCTTGACGTAGCCAGTACGCGCTGGGAATATTATTCCTCCCCCGGAGCACTACCTCAAGTCGAGGAATCCTGCCTGCGCGATGACCTCTTTCGACGCGACTTTACTATCAATTCCATGGCCATCTGTTTGAATGCCGGGCGTTTTGGGGAACTCGTGGATTATTATGGCGGGAAGCGGGATTTACAGCAAAAAAAAATTCGTTTCTTGCATAATATTAGCTTTATAGATGACCCTACTCGGATGCTAAGGGCAATACGTTTCTCAGAACGTTATCAATTTATGTTAGCCAAAGAAACTGAGGAGGCTATATATACTGCGCTAGAGTCGGGAGTCCTTTCTAGGCTGAGTATTGAACGTTTTACAGAGGAAATCCTGCTCATCTTCAAAGAAAAAAATTATCAGGCTATGGGTCGGGCCTTAATCAGCACTGGTTTGTTAAAGGCGTGGTTTGGTGAAGATTACGATTGGAACTTTAACTTAGATGAAGCCGAGGACAGTGCTAATCGGTCGTTGCAGATGCGTTGGTTAGTTTCAATTTCTAAAATGGACTCGCCAACTATTGAAAAATTGCTTGAGCGAGTATGCCTCAACAAATCCCTGCGGGATGATACCCTGACCTATGTGCGTCTACGCGAGGCTTTAAAGGAACCATTGACTCTGAGTGAGATGGACAGATTACTCAATAAAGTCCCAAAGGGAGTAGTTTTGGTTTTAGCTCAGGATGACCGCTTTAATAAGCTGATTAGGAAATGTCTCGAGGCCAGCCAAAGAATTAAGATGTCTTTAGATGGAAGGGCACTTCTGCAGATGGGTGTTCAAGAAGGACCGGAGATCGGTGTAATTCTTGATCGAGTGCGCAGGGCTTGGCTTGAAGGCCGCATAAGTACTATCGAAGAAGAGAAGGACATGGCTCGAGAGTGGGTTAATACTTTGCGTCGTTAGAAGGAGGATGGAATTTGTTTGGTTTTGATATACCGACACTGATAGCTAATGTTCCGGCATTATTAATCGGATTTGCCTTTCATGAGTATGCTCATGGTTGGGTCGCTGACCGGTTAGGAGACCCGACACCCCGTAGTCAGGGACGTCTAACTTTGAACCCTATCGCGCATTTAGATTTCTTTGGCACGCTCATGGCTCTCTTATTTCGATTCGGATGGGCTAAACCAGTGATGACCAATCCCCAGTATTACCGGGGAGATAAAAGACGGGGGCATATGCTGGTTGCTTTGGCTGGTCCAGGCATGAATTTAATTATGGCATTTATTGTGATGTTCTTATGGTTTCTGACCTTGCAATGGCTTCAAGGCTCAGAATGGAGCAGCATTATATTGCTTATCTTTCAATCCACGGTGTTTATGAATCTGGGCTTGGGAGTTTTTAATCTCTTGCCGATTCCTCCGCTTGACGGATTTGCTGTTCTCGGAGGAATACTGCCTGCGCGCTTCACTCCGCAGCTTCATGTGCTGGAGCAGTATGGGATGATTATTTTAATGGTTTTTCTTTTTACGAATATTCTAAGTAAAATCCTCTCGCCTGTAGTGATAGGGATATTTATCGTTTACCAGAAGATCATCAGTCTGATCTTAACTCCTTTTCTAGGGTAATTGGGTTCATATAATCAGGATAATTAATAAACGTTGTTGATAAGCGAGGACAAGTTTACAAAAAGGAGTGTTCGGTATGAAAGGTAGAATATTAAGTGGGATGCGTCCGACAGGGTCGCTGCATATTGGGCACCTAAGCGTCATCCAGAACTGGGTTGCCCTTCAGAATGACTATGAGTGTTACTATTCCATCGTGGATCTGCATGCCTTGACGACAGCGTATGAAGACCGTTTAAACTATCCCAGTTTACGACGGGAAATTGCTTTAGATTGGCTCAGTGTGGGAATTGATCCCCAGAAAAGCGCTGTCTTTATCCAGTCTCAGGTCAAAGAGCATGCCGAACTTCATTTGCTGTTTTCCATGTTTACACCCTTGTCCTGGCTGGAACGTGTTCCTACGTATAAAGATCAAATTCAACAATTGAGTCAACAGGGGAAAGACCTGGGTACATATGGGTTCTTAGGATATCCTCTCTTACAGGCAGCGGATATTTTAGTTTATAAAGCAAATGTAGTGCCGGTTGGGGAAGACCAGCTTCCGCATATTGAGCTTAGTCGGGAAGTAGCCCGTCGTTTTAATCATCTTTTCGGAACGGTATTTCCGGAACCGCAGGGTTTAGTGGGTAAAGTGCCTCTCTTGCCGGGAGTTGACGGGCGGAAAATGAGTAAAAGTTATAATAATGCCATTTCCCTAGCGGCATCTCCTGAGGAGGTCAAAACGCGGGTCCAACAAATGATTACTGATCCGGCTCGGCTTCGGAAAGATGACCCAGGACACCCGGAAGTTTGCATCGTGGATAAGTTTCATCAGATTTACACCCCGGAAGTTGCTGAAGTGGAAGAAAATTGCCGCGCGGGAAAAGTCGGTTGTGTCGCTTGTAAACGCCACCTGGCGGAGAATTTGGAGAAGTTATTGAGACCGTTTAGGGAGCGGCGGGACTATTGGGGGGAATCAGGCCGCGTGGAGAAGGTCCTCGCAGAAGGTGCCGAACGTGCTCGGGTAACAGCTGCGGAGACAATGAAAGAAGTACGCTCTGTCATGGGGCTGTAAATGGAAAGCGAGAAAACCGTTCCGCAGGTGGAACTTCCTGCTTATAAGGGCCCGCTTGATTTGCTGTTAACCCTTATTCAACAAGAAAAAGTCGATATCTATGATATCCCGATTGCGCGTATTGCTGACCAGTTTGTGGAAACCGTACGACAGATGGGGCTTATGGACATGGAAGTCACCACCGAATTCCTGGTCCTGGCGGCCCAATTGCTTTATATTAAGTCAAGGGAACTTTTGCCGAAACCTCCGCAAAATGAACAAGGTCAGGCAGGGGAAGAAGACCTGCGGCAGGAACTGGCGGAACGCTTACTGGCTTATCGGACGTTCAAGCAGGCGGCACAGGTGTTAGCGGCGTTAGAAACCTCTTCTGGACGACCTTACTGCCGTGAGGTTGACGTTGAGGGGTTACTGGCGGATGTCAAACCGGAGGACCCACTCAAGGGGGTATCCTTCGATGATCTCTGGCAAGCGTTTTGTAGGGTGATCGAACGTGCCGAAAAAGGGGAGAAAATCCAGTATATTGAACCGGAAGAGATTGCAATTGATGTGATGCTGGCGGATGTTTTGCGCCGGGTTCTTCTCCATCCGAAAGGGATGCGTTTTTATCAGCTCATGCGGATCGGATCGCGCATGGAAATGGTGGTCTCTTTCCTTGCGGTGTTGGAACTTCTGCAATCCGGAAAAGTCCGCTCCGAACAACTGACAATGCTGAGGGATATAATGATCTTTCCTACGCAGAAAGCATGGGAATTCACGGAAGAGGAGTAAATAAGATGCTGTTTCGCGAACCGGAAACGGCGGCGTTAGAAGCCCTTTTATTTGTAGCCAAAGATCCGCTAACGGTTGAACTGCTCGGGGAGATTCTGGAGTTGAACCGGTTGAAGATAGAAGAACTGCTGCACGAGCTGCGAAATCGATATACAGTAGATTCCTGCGGCTTGAAACTCCTCGAAATCAATGGCGGATATATACTAGGCACCAAGCCTGAAGTCGCCCGCTATGTCGAAATTCTCTATAAACAACCTTCGCATGCCCTCTCCAATGCGGCACTTGAAGTGCTTTCGATCATTGCTTATAAACAGCCTGTGACCCGTGGAGAAATAGATTTTATCAGAGGAGTTCAATCTGAACGGGCTTTGGCGACGTTAGTGGAAAAAGGATTAGTGAAAGATGTGGGTCGCAAGGACGGACCGGGGCGACCCATCCTTTACGCTACAACAGAACAGTTCCTTCTTCATTTCGGCTTGCCTTCCTTAGATGATTTGCCTAGCCTTGAACTAGGTTTGGTTAGTGAGGATGAGGTGGCGAGCGCGTTGGAGTAGGGACTTCGCGTTACAACACTCAAAGATGACCCTTCTGGCTGAACAAGAGCACAAGCGATTGAGGAAACCCGGGAAGGGGCCTGTGTTCCGCCCTACAGATGAAAGTACCCCTTTCGGCAAGTTGAGCAACGAATAGCGAAAAGTCGTTAATAAATAGTATTAATGGCTTTTTATTTTCCAAGTGCCAGGTTCAAACCTTCGCCTTTAGGCGAACAGCTTTAGCATGATAACTTTTCGAACAACTGGATATCATTCTCCTAAGAGGTGAGTGATATGGCCGATTATCAAAGAGGTAGCCACGCGGTATACGACATAAAGTACCATTTAGTATGGGTAACGAAGTATCGATACCAAGTTCTGAATAATGAAGTTGGATTAAGATTACGAGAATTAATCCGGCAAAGTTGTCTAAGCCGAGGGATAACGATAATGAAAGGTAGTATTGGTAAAGAGCATATCCATCTTCTGATCGAGTGTCCACCACAACTTGCATCGTCAAAAATAGCGCAGTACCTCAAGGGACGATCATCAAGGTTGCTTCAAGAAGAATTTCCTCATCTTAAAAAAAGATATTGTGGTCAACACCTTTGGGCACGAGGGTATTTTTGTGCAACAGTGGGAACTGTCACAGATCAGATAATCAGAGATTATATCGAAAACCAGCAAACCGACGGTGACGAGGAAAACTTTAAAATAGACACATGAGTTTAGTCGTAGACTTTAGTTGGCATTTAGCCAACGGTAGCTTTTAGCGGGCTTTAGCCTTATTCGGACTTTCAGTCCGCTTAAAACCCTCCGGCTTTAGCCGGTGGTTGTTTAGTGTTTGAGTAAGTTTTGAGAATAATGTCGGTATATTGTACGTTTTGACGTGCCTTAAACGTAGATCCGTACTAAGACTTATCCTTTGATTTTTATGATAGATAGGTGACCAGAAGGTTTCTCGGAAGAGTAGATACATAATCAGGAAAATTGCTCTATTGTTGACAGTTTGAGAAGGAGTTACTCAAACTGTGTAGAATTTATATAGCATAATAACCCAGAGCTACTAGGGAAAGGGGGCGAGGTGATTGCCGGTATTCGTGAAAAATGTAAATAATACAGAACTCCGGATCAGTTTCACAAGCCCTTTTTCACTAGACCAAGTGAGTAAGATTAAGACGATTAAGGGGAGACGCTGGTATCCTACTGACAGCTATTGGGCAGTTCCTTACACGGAGGAAACGGTAAAGTATTTAACCCGAGTTTTTGCAGAGGAAGTTTGTTTTGAATCATCTATCCTGACCAAAGATAGTAACTTCACATATGAGACTGATCAATTGGGCAATACGAAAGAAACAAAAGGATCTTTGCACTCTATGTCTGACCGAACGTCGGAACTACTCCTTCTGGTTCGGAAGGAACTTGAATTACGTGGATATAGTGATAAAACTATTAAAGCTTATGTGGGACAAATATACCGTTATCAAGTTTTTCTGAAAAAGGATTTAGCTGATTCCACGAATGAGGATGTTCGGGACTTTCTGCATTATTTATTGAGAGAAAGGGGCAAATCCCATGCGTATGTCAACCAAACATTAAGTGCTCTGAAGTTTCTACAAACAAAAGTTTTGGGTCTTAAAGGTGCTACCGAACGATTGCCTCGACCTAAGAAAGAACATAAGTTGCCAGATGTTCTCAGCCAGCAGGAAGTACTTCAAATACTAAACACCGTAAAGAATATTAAGCACCGGGCTATACTAATATCAACCTATTCAGCTGGCTTGAGGGTGAGTGAAGTTGTAAACCTTAAGATTGGGGACATTGATCACAGTAGAATGCTGATATATGTAAGACAGGGTAAGGGGAAGAAGGATCGGTATACTGTCTTGTCTGGGGGTGCCATTGAGGCATTACAAACGTACATCACTACTTACAACGTGGCCGATTGGGTTTTTCCAGGGGAGCCTCCTAATTGCCACATAACAGAACGAACCGTGCAAAGAATCTTTGAAAATGCACGGGATAAAGCCGAGATTAGAAAAAGTGTATCTGTACATTCCTTACGCCATTATGTAGAGCCCCAGATTATGGAGAGTATAACACAAAAATCTCCTAGAACAGCTTAATTTATGTGAAAACACTCCCCATAATTTTTTACTCGCATAGTGAATTTAACCATCTCATTAAGTTGCCGTCTTCCTCCCAGTTTGGTAGTCCGTGAGGCACTAAATCCGGATACGCATTTTCAATAGCTTTGCGTTTCATCTCACTGTCTGCCCGGGCATAAATCTTATGACAAGCAAGTCATAAAATTTATACTCATGTGACTGAAAAGGACATCCGACACATTAGAAGTCCCTTTGATTGGATTAGTGGGGGAAGCACCGGAGAATAAAGGAGATATATCCGACACATGTCGCAGATACCAACTGTTTTTAATGGATCTGCGACGTGTGTCGGTAATCCGTTGATAGGCCGGACATCGCTCGCGCGCTCGCTCGTCCGGTCTATCGTGGTGGCGGGTTCCCGGGGCACGGCGACCTGCTCGCTCGCGCTTGACGCTCGCGACGTCGCCTATCAGCCGGGTTCCCGGCTGATGCCCAAATTCCCACTTCGTGGGAACTTCGGGAACCCGCCACCACGTTAGGTGAAATCACAATTTCGGAGGTGGATATGGGGTCAATAATTTTCCGAGCAAGGATAAAGTGGTTTGTATTAGTAACGATTATGTGTTTTCTTTTGGTTGGGACGATATATCTTTTATCACCGTTTCCAAATAGCGACACTATTCCATCTGCCCCTCAGAAGAGGTTTGATGTACCTATATATACTGACTTCGAACTCCAAGGCAAAAATCAGTGTGCAGCATACTCTACTGCTTTTGTTTTAAGAAACTCAGGCAAACAAGCTAAAGGAATAGAGGTTTATGCTAAGATTCCTTTCAAAATCCCTATTTCAGGGTATGTTTTGCCGAAAGGAGTAATTTCATATCTTCAGTCCCAAGGACTAAAACCAATGATTTATGAAGGGAATCTGTCTTCACTCAAGGCAAGACTTGTACAAGGGAGAACACCGATTATTGTATTGGTTGGAAATGGGCTCTTTTGGCAGCATTACATGACTTTAGTAGGATTTGATGACGACAAAAGTGAGCTTTATTTCGTCGATTCTAACAAAGGGAATGACGAAAACTCAGAATTGCCAGGGAATAGGACTATGACAAATGACTATTTTTTGAAATGGTGGAGCAATGGACTACCCGTATTCAATCACGTTTATATAACGGTGGGGGAAACGTTGTGACTCCACCTAACAGAGGGTTTGCGACATCGGAGAGAATATGAATGTAGTAACCCGACGTCGCAAACCCTCGGGACGTTCTACGAAACCGTACGCAAAGACCGTCGCGCGTCCATGCGCGGATTATTTGAAGCATTACTTTTTAGTTTTTCCGCATATATTTATGTAGCAATACATTTTTGAGAACTGCGTTACAAAAACTGGTATAATAGTATTTGCAGGAGGCTCGATGAAATGGGTCAATTTGAAAAGATATTAATTAGGATATTGTGTGGAACGAAAGATAAGGATATCGATTTTACTGACCTTTGTAAAGTACTGTTTCATTTTGAATTTAAAGAACGGATAAACGGAAGTCATCATATTTTCTATAAGGATGGACTAGATGAAATAATAAACATTCAACCTAATGGTGCAAA
>JQID01000028.1:4317-12104 GCA_000770645.1 Desulfosporosinus sp. Tol-M | reverse complement strand
GATAACTCACCAGGTTTAAACTTGTTAATAAATACCTATTTCAACGAAGCTGTGCTAAAATAAGTTAGTTATCCAAAAAAGGAGAGGAATGCATTTGGAACAGTATAGCCGGGTTATAGCACTGTGGCAGTCGTATAAAATCGCCTCTGCCGCTGATCTTGAAAAACACCTTGACAGCTTTCGCATTCTGTTTGCGTTCCATTCAGGGAAGATAGAGAACGAGGAAATCACCTATCATGATACCAGGGAAATCTTTGAAAATGGCAGGGTTGTGAGTTATACCGGCACTCCGCGTGCCTTGTTTGAACAGCAGAATCAAAAGTTATGCTATGAAGTATTAAAAGCAAAAATTGTGAATAAGGAGACTCTCAGCATAGAGTTGGTTAAGGAAATTCATAGGGTTCTGACTGGCGGGACATACGATGAACGAAGGTATATTGAAAATCAAGAACGGCCGGGCAAATTTAAGAAGCACGATTATGTAACGGGCCTCCATGAAGTCGGCTCCGCTGCAAAAGATGTGGAAAATGACTTAACGGATCTAATTGCCGAAGTAAATGCTTATGAGGGCAAGGATGTATTAAAAGCCGCAGGCTACTTTCACGCTAAGTTTGAGTATATCCATCCCTTTGCAGATGGTAACGGACGTGTCGGCAGGACGCTGATGAATTACTATCTTATGATACATAATCACCCACCCCTCATCGTCTATGATGAGGATAAAAGGATGTATTTCGAGTGTCTGCGAAAGTATGACGAAACCGAGGAACTAGATTCCCTGTATGAGTTTCTTAAGTATGAATCGGAAAAAACATGGGGCAAGGCGCTGGCTCTTGCCGATGGCAATAGGCTGGAACGCAAAGACTTGTCAGATTTCATCCAGGATATGTAGAAGAAGACACTGCCGACATTTCAGCAGAGTCTTAACATTGAACAAGTTCATAATGCTCTCTTAATGGTGATTCAAAAGCGTTGAAATAATCAAGACTCGCCCGCATTATTAACAATTCCGCATATGCCGGAAGTGCGGTTTCTGTATCACCCAGCCCGTTGATATTTATCGGTGGTCGGTGCGGCGCTGTTCACCCTCGTCACAGTGCTACGCTCAAGTTTAAAGTACATTCTAACGCTAAAATATAGTAACCCGGCGGATGCCTGCTCTTAAGGATTCGGCCGGGTAATATTTTTAAAGTAAATGTTAGATTTTCGACTATGCAAACGTCTTATTAAATAACGTCTGCTTAACGAAATTTTATTTCATGAAGTATGTACATGAATAATGTACATGAAGAATAAAAGAAAGGAGGAATGGTCTCTTTTGAAAGTTGGCACTCATGGCAGGAATTACGGCTAGTGCGGCGAAATGAAAAATACAGTTATCATTGGCGAAATGAGAACTCCAGATAGTGTGCTGTAATAAAATCGAAACTTGGAAAATATTGAGGAGTTGATTAAATGTTTGACTGGGTAAAAAGGCATAAAGGTCGAATCCTGATCTTTTGTGTTTTATGTGTAGGCTTATTAGTAATGTTATTGCCCGGCAACAATGACGTCTCAGCAACAAGTAACCGCTTAGCAGGCTACGATCGTTTCCAAACAGCCAGGATTATCGCCGAACAATTTAAAGCTGAAACCGTGCAGGATGTTATTCTTACTTCCGGTCACAACTTCCCCGATGCCCTGGCGGCAAGTGTTTTAGCGAAAAAGTTAAATGCGCCTATTTTACTGGCCGATAGCCAGGTCCAAGGTTCGACCGAAGCCTTTAATTACATATCTCAGCACTTAAGTAAAAAAGGCATGGTGCATATCATCGGCGGCGTAGCTGTGATAGGGCCGGATTTCGAAGCTCAGCTTGTTCAAATGGGTTTTCCAAATATCGAACGGATTGGTGGCTTTGATCGCTATGATACGGATCTCCTGATTGCCGAGAAATTAGCTGTGGCCAAAAACACGCCGGTGGTTATCGCTTCGGGAGAAGTTTTTCCGGACGCTTTAAGTGTTTCCAGCTTTGCAGCGCACAAGGGCTGGCCAATTTTATTGGCAGGCAAGGATTATTTGGCGCAAGGAATCAAGGACTACCTGGCCAATGAACAGCCCGCGCAAGTGTACATCGTTGGGGGAAGCGGGGTAGTCTCAGAGGCAGTCAAGTCGCAAATTCAAGCCCTTGTTCCTCAGGCAGCGGTAACACGTTTGGCCGGGCAGGACAGATTCGAAACTAATGCTTTGATAGTGCAAACTTTCGCCCCGAACCCGCAAAATATTTATTGTGCAACAGGTTTAGATTTTGCCGATGCCTTGGCAGGCAGTGCCCTGGCCTCGCAGACCGGTGATCCCATTCTGCTGATTGATCCCAATTCTTTGGCAGTACCCGCTTCAAGTGTGGGCTATTTAACCCAGCTCCATGAGCAACATAGCGATCCTGCGCTTGTGTGTTTTGGAGGGGATGTTGTTGTTCCGGCAACGGTGCTCAATAAGATTGCTGATCTTCTTCAGGGAAAACTAAATCAGGATACGGCGCTCGCAGCAGATTTGCCGACAGTTGGCAGCCGCGAAAACCTGGTGCAGCTGCTGGCCGGGATGGAAAGTAATGGCGTCAGGTACGGCCTGTTGACAGGCAACGCTTTAGATTTGGCCGCCGGTACGGGTGCTGCTCCTCAGACCGAAGCCAACGCAACAAACGACGCAAAACAAATGCGTCAGGATGTTGCTTACTCGGAGACAAATCTGCAAGTCCAGGGAGTGGATGAGGCGGATATCGTTAAGACTGACGGTGAATACATTTACCAGGTTATCTCCGCCAGGTCAAACGGGCAGCCTGCGGTTGTCATCTCCCGAGTTTATCCGGATAGCGAACTTAAGATTGTTTCCACGCTGCAATATTCCGCTCAGGAATTTATGCCGCGCGAATTATACGTGGATCAAAAACATCTTGTGGTGATCGGCGAAAGTAATGCCAACCAAGTCGTGCCAATGCCGGCGGAGACCGGAAACAAGCTGTCGGCTGATTCTGCAGTTTCTGTTATGCCAGGCTATATTTATCAGCCGGTAACCCGGATCCTTGTCTATGACCTGAGCGACAAGACGAATTTGGTCAAGCAAAGAGAACTGAAGCTGGACGGTAATTACCTCTCCTCGCGCAAAATAGATTCGCAGCTTTATCTGGTCACAAATAAATATATTGACTGCTACCGTATTTTGCACCAAAACGAGATACCGGTCAATCCGGTATTTTCCGATTCGAATTTTACGGCTGGCGATACGGCGATTCCCTTCCAGGACATCCGCTGCTTCCCCGGCACGGTGGAACCAAACTACCTGCTGGTAGCCGGTTTGGATCTCGAGTCCCCGACTGAGCGCATGCAGGTCAGCACCTATCTCGGTTCCGGCAATCAAATCATGGCTTCGCCCGACAATCTTTATGTAGCGGTAACGCACTATGAGTGGCCGAAAGAGGAGCCTGTTTTGGATAACAATAAAGCATCCGCCATTTACCCGGTTGGCCCCAATACGCTGGTCTACAAATTTTCTCTTAATAATGGGAACACAGCTTATCAGGGTAAAGCGGAAATCCCCGGCACATTGCTCAACCAGTTCTCCATGGATGAACATGATGGTTATCTGCGATTGGCCACAACTTCAGGCTTTGACTGGAGTACCCGGCAGGCCACGGAAAATAATGTCTATGTCCTTAGCCCAAATATGAGCATCAGCGGCAAGCTGGAAAAGCTTGCACCCGGTGAACATATCTATGCCGTGCGCTTCATGGGCCAGCGGGGTTATATGGTCACCTATCAGACGACCGACCCCCTGTTTGTACTCGACCTGCAGGACCCGGCTGCTCCTAAGGTGCTGGGCGAGCTGAAAATTCCCGGTTACAGCAATTACCTGCATCCTTACGATGAAAATCATTTGCTGGGGATCGGTAAGGATTCGGTGGAAACCAAAGTTTACAATAGCTATACCGGCCAAACAGATACCGTGGCCTACTATCTGGGCATGAAGCTTTCCTTGTTTGATGTAAGCGATGTCAACAACCCGGTTGAGCTTTTTAAGCAAAACATCGGGGACAGGGGAACGGATTCCGAAGTGCTTTACAATCACAAAGCTTTGCTCTTTGCCCGGGAGAAAAACCTGCTGGCTTTTCCGGTCAGTGTCTGTGAAGTGAAAGAGCAGAGCGTTAAGTATAACGGTATGCCTCCCTATGGAGAGTTAACCTTCCAGGGAGCTTATGTCTACAATTTGGATTTGACAACAGGTTTTACGCTCAAAGGGAAGATCTCGCATCCGGGTTCGGGTGGATTACAGCAACCGATTCAGCGCATCCTCTATATCGGCAGCAATCTATACACGGTATCGGAAAGCATGATAAAAGTGAATGATTTGGCAGGTATGCAGGAAAAGGGTGCCATCTATGTCTCCAAGTAATTAAATAGTAGCAGTAGGCTGTTTATAGATAATAATGTTAAGATGCCAGAAGCAGTAGCAAAGTGGGTTGACAGCAAAGATGTCTTTGAAGTTGAAAGGATCCAGGAGGGAATCCTCAACTCTTATGAATTGGATTTTGCTAAACATGCACCTGCAACAGATTTTCCAAAGTTATCATTAATATGGAAAAGCATCCCTGAACAATTGGCTAAGGAAAATAGTAAATTTGTTTACGGCCATGTCAAGCCCGGAGCGAGAGCCAAGGATTTGGAAGATGCTTTACAGTGGCTCATTAGTGCAGGCATGGCCTATAAGGTTTGTAAAATTGAAAAGCCGTCTATGCCGTTATCGGCATATGCAAATCAAAACTATTTCAAGCTTTACATGTCGGACATAGGACTGTTGAGAAAAATGGCAAGAATGCCGGCAACATCGATCTTTGAAGAGTCAAAACTATATTCTGAGTTTAAGGGAGCTATAACAGAAAATTTTGTTTTAGGTGAGCTTATCAACCTGTCTGGTGATGTCCCGTATTATTGGAAATCAGGTAATACTGCTGAGGTGGACTTTATTGCACAGTTTGGAGAAAAAATTGTTCCCATCGAAGTGAAATCTTCTACTAATGTGAAATCACGCAGCATGGGGGTATACCGTGAAAAATATAATCCGGACATTTCTGTCAGGACATCTATGCTTAATCTAAAAAGGGATAATAGCCTGGTGAATATTCCAAGATATTTGATTTGGTTAATCGAGAAAATCTTGGGCCAAAGCTGTTAATGAGAAACATGTTTTAACGGCTTATTTATCCGGGTTATACAACCAATTTTTACCCTTCCGATAGTACAGCGCAGCGGCATGAGGGTCTATTTACAATTGATAAAACATGGAGTAATCTCAAACAATGACAGCATGGTGTACTGCCGGCAACATGTTTGGAAGCGCTAACGCTTAGGAAGATGGAGGTTAATTAGGAAATTGGAGGTTTAATAGACAAATGCCTAAAACAGATCCGACCATAAGTATCTTTGACTGGGGTAAAACAAAAACCACAATCACTGTGCTGGAACTCCAAAAGTTATTCAAGGAGCCGGATTATGAAGCCTTTTATACCTTGACGTTGAAAATGATTGCTGAAGGAAAGCTCGTTGCCATTACAGCTTCCGGCCAAAATGGGCGTCTGCCTTCACTTTATAATAAATATCGGATAATCAGGCCGCTGAAAGACCACACTGACTGTTTGGAACAAATCCGCTGTTTGGAACCTTCTTTAAATATTGCCGCCTACCTGCAAAAACCCGAGCGATATATCAAGCATCGGGAAGTCCTCGAAGGACTGAGCCGTTATCTTTGGTATCAGGCTTCATTACTCTTACAGCCAATGTCCCGTAAGGAACGTTCGTTTTCGGTCTGGGGAAAAGAGAAGTTGCTCGATGAACTACTGCCGCTGATTCGGGAAGTCCTTAGATTTAATGGTTTGACGGAGCAGTTTTTGAATTATTATGATACACCTGAGCCTTTCTTTGAATACCGGCATGAACGCACTGTGCCGCTTGCCCTGCTGATTCTGGAGAATAAAGATACCTGGTTCACCTTGCGAAAGCTAATGCAGGAGACGGGGAAAAATCATTTAGCCGGCAGGACAATTGACGCTTTGATCTATGGGGAAGGGAATAAAATCACCAAAACAGGCGCATTAGAGAACTACGCCAAAGAAATGTTCGGAGCGGCAACTACAGCAAACGGGATTTTCTACTATTTTGGGGACTTTGATCCGGAAGGAATCCGCCTGTTTTATCGTACCCAAAAGGCTAATCCGAACTTAAGGGTGCGGCCTTTTATCGAACTTTACCATCAGATGCTTCTCCTGGCGATGAATAGGGAACTTCCACTCAGTCCGGATAGCCGTCAGATGGATGTTTCCTGGCAGGATTTTGAGCAACTGCTCGGTTTATCAGCAGCGGAAAGCAAATTGGAATTCTTGCAGCAGGGCCGGTATATTCCACAGGAAATATTGAATTATCAAGTGTTGGCAGAAATGTTAGAATGAGACGTTAAAATCATAAAAATGTGGGTTCATGTTTAGAACGATATATAAACAAGGTATAATTAAGATAAGAGAACAAATGAACAAAAGGGCAAGTCGGTGGATTAGAAATAATGAGTCAAGAATTTGAGTTTTTGGAAGGTTTCGAAAAGAGAATGCGGATCGTGGCGGCGATTGATTCTATTGTCAACCGCGGCAACCGGAAAATGGAATTAGAACGTTTATTTAGTTTCGGCCAGCTGGATAACCTGATTTTTTCTGTGCTGGTATTTATTATGGAACGGACCTTGTCTGAAGATGAAGAGTGTACCATGGGCAGTATCGCTGATTTTGTCCGCCGGATCCTGCCCGCTTATGGTCTGGAATTAACCCCCGAAATCATTCATCAGCTAACGGAATACATCATCAAAGATATTTTGCAAAATGGCGGCGAAGCACGTTTTTATCCGATCATGACTTATGGTCAGGGGATGACGGAAACCAGGATTCGCCTGATTGAAGATAAGCTGCGCGAAGACGACCGGAGCTATCTGATTACCTATCAGTTGACCGATCAGGGATATGATTTACTTTTTCGTACCAAAGAAGTGGAACAGGAAATCAGCTTTACGATTGAAGAGTTAAAACTGCGGGAATTGATTAAACGCAAAAACTACAAAAAAGCGATCGGGCAGAGCAGCAACCTGATCCAAATGGTCAGGCAGAAGAAGAACGAACTGCGGCAGTTGATGGAAAAGATCAGAGGGAACATCTATGATGTCGATATTCGGGAATACGAACGCCTGACCGGTAGTACCTATGCTTTGCTGGAAGAAGAGTATGGCATGATGAATGAGATTCTGGGGATGATCACTCTCTCCGAAGAGCGTTTAAGGGTAGAAGAACAAACCCAGGGCACCCTGGATGAAGCGATGAAAAAGGCCCGCGCTGAAATAATCAAAATTCGCCGCAATATACATACCACCATTAATGAACAGAAAGAACTGATCCTGGATCGTCACCACCTGTCCGCGATCTATAAAGAAACTTTGGAAGATTCTTTTTTCCTGGCCCAAAGTAAAAAGTTTGATTTTGAACAGGAAATCCTGGCAAGACTAGAACAGTGCGATGAGCGGCATATCCCAATGCTTTGGCAGTTGTTCAATCCTTTATTCAAGCCCAACCCTGTGCGCACTTTAAATGTTCTTTCGCTCTATGAAGCCCAGAGCCGTTTGCGGCAGGAAGAGCAGGAAACGGTGAACATTGAGATTGAGGAGCTGGGAGAGGATAAGGAACGCCTTAAGGCAGAGAAAATCAACACAGCCAACATTGAATT
>JQID01000028.1:0-4302 GCA_000770645.1 Desulfosporosinus sp. Tol-M | reverse complement strand
TGCCACCGGCGAACTTGATTTGGATTATTGCCTGAACTGTATCGAATACGATCACCCGGAACTGTTCGGTATAGAAAGCCTGCGCGTTGTCAAACTTAGTGATAAAATACTGGAAGAAGAGATTGTCTTTCGTCAGGGTGAGGAGTATTTTAGCAAAACGATTAGCATCAATGATTTCTTCTTTGAGGTGAAGATAAAATGAGCAACCTGAATATAGCTCTGCGTATTTTCAAAAGGCTATTGGATAAAGGTCAGTTGGATCGGGAGACGGAAAGCGATCTCTTCCTGGAATTCCGTAATCCGGAGGTTCGGCAGGCGCTGACCGAGATGGAAGAAGAGCTGGAATTCCGGATTGTGGAAGCTTCCGGTACACTCTACTTTGTTCCGGCCGGCGACAACAGTCTCTTGGGTTTTACCGGCAAGGATTTCCGGGAATGGGTCGCCTCTGATGCCCGTTTGGCCGATGCTTATCTGCTGAGTTATATAGCGATGTTTATTTTCTTCCTTTTTTACGGTGGTAAGAACCAGAACCCCAAGCAACGGGAATTTTTACGCATCAGTAAATTGCTGGAAGAACTGGACCGGCGTTTTGCCGCTGCTGCTCTGAATGAAGAGCAGACTTTGGCTATTGAAGAGAAATATTCTTTGAACTTTATGAGAATTGCTGAACTATGGGAAAGCAAGCAAGGGTTTGAAGAGAATAGACGCAAGACCAAAGCAGGAACCATTCTCAATACCTGCCGCTTACTGGAGCGGGAAAATCTGATCCGCATTCCGGATAATGAACGGGAGATTCGTCCCACCCGGAAACTGGATGACCTGATGCTGAACTACTATTTGAATGAAAGCCGGGTCGAAGAGATTATCAGCCTGTTTGAAGGAGCTGAAGCAATTGCCGACCATTAACCGCATTCGCATCCTTAATTTTTCCTACAATAATAACACCCGGCATATCCTGGATGAGTCCTTTAACTTCCATGGCGGAGAAAATGTGCTGTTAAATCTGGCCAATGGCGGCGGGAAAAGTGTGTTGGTCCAGCTTTTTCTTCAGCCGGTGGTGCCGGGGATCAAAATTCAGGGGCGGCGGATCAGCGGCTTCTTCCACAGACAAAAACAGCCTACCTTCATCCTGTTGGAGTGGAAACTGGATGAGGGAGGCGGTTATCTGCTGACCGGAATGGCCCTGATTCCCGCCGAAGCTGCCGGCGGCGAAGAAGGGAAGGGGAAAATCAGATACTTTACCTTTACCTGCAAGTATAACGGTGGCAATGCCTTTGATATCGAGCATATTCCGCTTGCCGAGAAGCAGGGCAATTTGCTCCATTTGCTTTCTTTTCGGGAAGCGCGGGACTTAATGCGAGAAAAACAACAGAAAGATCCTTATCTCTTTGCTTATTTCCCTGAAGAAGATGGAGCAGATTACGGCAGACATCTGGCCCAATACGGCATTGTCCAGGGTGAGTGGCGTAATGTGATTGCCAAAATCAACGATAATGAAGGCGGCATTGAGGAAATCTTTCAAAAGTATAAGACTTCCAGTCAGCTTCTGGATGAATGGATTATTAAAAACATTGAGAAATCAATGTATAGGGAAAAAGCCGAACTGCACCGGCTGGAAGAAATGCTGGAGAAATTAGTGCAGGAAGTAACGGAAAATGAAAGCTATATCCTGGAGAAAGCCTTGTTCTCTGAATTTCTGGCTGTTTATGGCAAGCAAAGCGAAGAACTGGCCAATTTTCTCCAGCACCTGGAGGAACAGAAAAACCTGGCGGAAAAGCTGGCTGCCCTGAGTGCTTATCTGACGGCCCAGTTGGAGGCTTTCCAAGACAAGAAAGCAGAAAACGAACTGGCCAAGGATAAAGCCCGACGGGAAGAACAGCGCATTGAGTTAGAGGATCGTTCCCATAGTTACCTTCAAAAGAAGACAAAGTATGAAGCAGCCCTGGAACTGTTAGGTACGGTGGAAAATCGGCTGAAAGATACGGAAGGTTCGTTGGAACAGGCTCAAATGGCGGAAAAGATCCAACAGGCTGCCAGGCTGCTGGGTGAGATCCGGCGTAAGGAAGCTAAGCTTTCCGGGATTGAGGAAAGTTTAGCTGCTGAAAAAGCAAACTACGATAAAGATCAACGGATCGGCGAATTGGAATATTCTTTAAAAAATCTGCTTGAAAAAGAACTGACTTATCTGCGGGAGAAGGAGCTTAGTTGGCAGGCGGAGAAGCAGGCCGGGGAATCAAACCTTCAGCAAGTAGAAGACGATCTGCAGGCTAATGCTCAAAAAAAGAGTTCAGTTGACAGTCAAAAAGGCCAACTAACCGAACGCAAAAACCAAATGGAAAAAGAGGCTGCCAATACGCTGCAGAAACTGGGCCTGAGCCTAAGAAGAAACCTGCTTGGCGAGTTAAACCCGGCGGAAGTGGAGCAGGCCAAGAGCAATTTGGCCAAGGCTTTAGCTGCTTTGGAACAGGAAGAAAACCTGCTGGCAGCCGAACAAGCCGCCAATGCGCAAGAACGGCGGGAATTGGAGACAGACATTCAGCAGTGCCAGGCCCGGCAGGCGGAAGAAATGATGCAGCTCCAGAATATCAAGCGGGATATCCTGGAATATGAACAACTGGAAGCGGAAGCCAAGGAAATACTCACACGCTATGACTTGGAGTCGGCACTGCTTTTTCAGCCGACACGCCTGGCCGCCGCTTTCAAACAAAAAATCCAAGCTTTGGCGGGCAGTGTAGAGCAAGCCGGCCTGCGCTGGCATGACGCTCAGGAAAATCTGCTTTCCCTGAAAAACGGACGTCTGCATGTACCGGCGGAGTTGGTGACGTTATTTTCTGATTTGGATATTTCCTATGATACGGGCGAAACCTATTTACGCGGTCTGCCCGCTGATCTCTGTCAAAAGATGCTGCAGAATAACCCGCTCTTGCCGTATGCCTTCATCCTGTCCCGCAGCGAGATCGCCCGGGTGGCAGAGGCGATGGAGAATCTGACCCGTAAGGAGAACCTGAATCAGAAGGAGAGCTTGAATCAGAAGGAGAACTTGATCCAGCAGGAGAACCTGACCTTGAAACGGGTGATTCCGTTTATTTCCTATGAAGATTTAAATGTCGAAATGGAAAGCAGCGGGCGAATGGTGCAAACCAACCAAGGAATTACCCTGGCGTGTTTTTATGAAGGACGCATTTTTGCCCCTGATTCTCTGGAAAAATTAATCGCCGAACTGGAGCAAAAGAGCAGTCAGGCCCTTGAGCAACGGGAACACTATCGTGAAGAACACCGCAGAACCGTAGCCGACCAGGCAACTTGCGCCCGGTTTGCTTATGCTGCGGATTATCGCTATAACTTGGGCTTAAAGGAAAACGCGGCAGAAGAAAAGTTGGCGGAATTGGATCGGCAAGTTATGGAAGCGGAAATTAAGAGATCCACTTTGTTGATTAGACAGGAAGAGATCAGTGATCTTTTAAAAGAAAATCAGAGCAAGCAGCTGCCGGCCCAGAGTAGAATCGAAAGCTTTCAGGAATTTTTAGAAAAAGAACCGGCTTATCAGCTTTGCCGCAGGGAACTGAGCGGGGTTTTGGACGAAAGCAAAGCGTTAGAGATAAGAAGGATTAAATTGGATGAGCAGCGGAATATTCTTCAGAAAGAACTTTCCACGGTTAGATATGCCTTGCGCGATAATGAGAGGCAACAGTTAGATGTTCAAAGGCAATATGAACTTTACCAAAAGGCACCCCAGACCAAGCTCGTTGAAGGAACCATCGAAGAATTAACGGAAAGGCTGCGGGTTGTAAGAGATACCTATACGGCAGGAATTAGGGAATTAGAAACGCAAAAGCAGGATTTGCAGGGAGACATCAGGCAAAAAGGAACGGAACTGAGTAATTTACACCTTCAAGAAGAGGCGTATGCCACAGTTAGATACGAAGCAGAAAAAGCCGGTCGTCTCCGGGAAGAAATTAGCGGATTGGAAAAGTTAGTCAAAGAACTGCAGGTTGATTTGAGAACCGCCATAGCCAAAGAAGCATCGGCCAAAGCCGTCTTAGATTCAGCCTTGGATGAAGTGAAACGTCTGGGCTATGAGAATCCGCTGCCTCCGGAAGAAATATCGGGAGATTTCTCCGGACGCCGTAAACTGGTCCGCATCCAGCAGAAGGAATTGGATAAAGAGAGCCTGGCACTGCAAACACAGAGCACTCTCTATGAAAAACTAAAAAGCCAGGTCGCACAGACTATGGATTTTCAGGGGATTAAAGCGGCGAAAGGTTTTGTGCCGGAACAGGATCTCGAAGCACAGACCAAAAT
>JQID01000196.1 GCA_000770645.1 Desulfosporosinus sp. Tol-M | reverse complement strand
GAAGAGGGTTTTCTTTTAGGCTTGCTTTTAGGGGATGGGACGTTAAAAGAAGAGAGAAATGAACGTCGGATGAAGTTAGCGTCCTTACGCGATTTAGCGGGGGAGTATGGTATTTTTCCAAAGGAGAAAAGGCTTACTGAGGAGCTGGAAAAAACAAGCTCGGACTTTCACCGAGGACTGATCAGGGGTTTGTTTGATACCGATGGAACAGTAGTCGGTTCTCAAGAGAAAGGCGTATCCGTCAGGCTCTGGCAAAAGGATTTCGCGGGGCTTCAGATACTCCAGCGCATGCTGCATCGTTTAGGTATGGCTTCGACAATTTACAGAGACCGCCAATCTTCGGGCTCTAAGTCTTTGCCGGATGGCAAGGGTGGTCAGCGGGACTATGAGGTTCAGCCGGGGCACGAACTCTCCCTATCCCAAGATAATTTGCCGGCTTTTGCTGAGGTTATTGGCTTTAGCAACATGAAGAAAAAGCAAACCCTCAAAAATCTGCTTGAGGGCTATCAGCGTAATATAAATAGAGAGCGCTTTCTGGCCAATGTGACGGAATGTCTCCCGGCAGGGGTTGAGGAAGTTTATGATGCCCAAGTTCCGGGGGTCAATGCCTTTGATGCCAACGGGATCTATGTGCATAATTGTGGCGAGCAGCCGCTTTTGCCCAATGAGGCCTGTAACTTGGGCTCGATTAATCTCAAATTAATGGTGATCGAAAAAGATGGGAAAATGGTGATTAACTGGGAGCGTTTAAGTCAGGTGGTCCGCTTGGCCGTTCGTTTTCTGGACGACGTGATTGATGTGAATCAGTATCCCCTGCCCATCATTGATGAGGTTGTTAAAGGGAACCGTAAAATCGGACTTGGCGTGATGGGCTTTGCCGATATGCTCATTTTGCTGCAAACATCGTACGCCACGGAAGACGCGGTTGAATATGCGGAAAAAGTTATGAAATTTATCCAGACGGAAGCGCGGATTGAGTCCCAACGCCTGGCTGAAGAACGGGGAACCTTCCCGAATTATACGGGCTCAATTTATGACGGGGTCATGAAACTGCGCAACGC
>JQID01000199.1 GCA_000770645.1 Desulfosporosinus sp. Tol-M | reverse complement strand
TATCTTAACTTGCCTATTTATAATAAAGATAAATTAGTTGGTTATGTTTTAGTTTATACTAAAAATACTAATTTTGTTTCAGAGTCTTTTCATGAATTAAGTCAGATTATTATTTTAGGTTTAAGCTTATCTGTTATAATTATATTTTTTCTCAGGAAACATATTAAGCAGCTTGAATTATATTTAGATAAGTTTTCCAAGATTATCTTTAATAATGAAGTAGGGCATGAGCATGAGCACGAACAAAAACAGATTTTGAATAAATTACCTGAACTAAAACCTGTTTTAATAAAAATTGCGGGTTATACAGATGATTTAAGACAAATCAACTTACAATTGGAATCAGCGAAACATAGAACAATTGAAATCATGGAAGGTATTTCCGATGGTTTTTTTGCATTAAATCGATGTTGGGAGTTTACATTTGCTAACAATGAAACACAAAAACTTATTAGTGCGGACAGGATTGAACTATTAGGAAAACGTATTTGGGAGGTATTCCCTCAGGCTATAGGCTCATTAACTTATGACAAACTGCAAGCAGCGATGTTTCAAGACGAAGCTGTTCATTGGGAAGCTGAAGGATTTATGATGACGGATCAGTCCTATGAATATCATGCTTATCCATTTAATGAAGGGCTGACAGTTTTTTTTAGGGATATTACGGAGTTAAAACGACAACATTATGAGTATGCCCGGTTGGAAAGACTTAACCTTATCGGTCAGCTAGCAGCCGGACTAAGTCACGAGATAAGAAATCCACTTACGACAGTCAAAGGATTCTTACAAATTTTTGGGACAAGACCTGGATACGTGCAAGATAAAGAATATTTGGATTTGATGGTTTCTGAGATTGATAGGGCTAACGCGATTATTACTGATTTTTTGTCTTTAGCTAAAGCAAACTCGGATAATATTAAAAGACAAAATATAAATGAAGTTATCGATAATATATTTCCTTTGCTTCAGGCAGATGCCTTTAATAATAATAAAGAAGTTGTTTTAGATTTATTTCTAGTACCGGAAATAATGATGAATGAAAACGAAATTATACAACTTATTTTAAATCTGGTACGTAATGGTCTGGAGGTTACCCCTGAACATGGAAGGGTAATGATTAGCACCTATCTTAAAAGAGATAAGGTTACGTTAGCTATCAAAGATCAAGGGACAGGAATACCTCGAGAAATACAAGATAAAATAGGCACTCCCTTTTTTACGACGAAAGACACTGGAACAGGCCTCGGTCTGGCCATTTCAATGGAAATCGCCCAAAGACATAAAGCGAGTTTTAAGTTTGAATCAGATAAAACGGGGACAACTTTTTATATTATTTTTCCGACGGATTATAGCACTAGCCCGGCAGATGATGTTACGGACGTTCTTTTATATCCTTAGATTGACCGATGGTATTTGAATGTGATTGGTGGGCAGACTAATCCTTGAGGTGAAATTGTTATGTGGAAGGATCTAATCAAACCAACGATATTCGCATACATTATAGCGTGTGCAATCCCAGGCGGAATCGCAGGGGTATATTATTTGCATAGTACTTATTTTTAGATCACCTTGGTACATGTGTCTAGATTGTTCGGACATACTAATCCCATAGCATTTGAGGAGGGATATATATTGTCTGGACTCGAAGAGCTAATAGAGCAAATCGAAGAATTACGTTTAAACCTGATCAAGATAAAAGAGGGTAAATCTTTTACAGATCCGGAAGTCCTGGCTGCAAGCCAAGAGTTGGATGTTGTTTTACATAGGTACCAAGTAATGCTGATGAAAAAAAGCGAATAAGGATTAGATATGGAGTTTCATTTTCTAAGAACATTGATTCATATCCCCCTCCTCGGGAGGGGGATTTATTATTTAAAAAGTAAAGCCTTAGTTATCGGTTGAACTAAGGCCCTTTGTAACCTTGTCCAATCGTTTTGAATACAATGAAGAAGGAATGATTAGCGAAAAGTTGTCTGGCTCCTGATCATGGTGGTTATGACCTAGGTGCAGTGGGTAATGGCTCACCGGAGCTTTTTAGCCATGTGACAATAAAGGGCATGCTCGCATAACTTAATTGTTAGGAAAGGCTACTCGAATATTGTGTATCCTATCTCCGACGTCGATGTACCTGAAAGGATTGCAAAATTATGAATGTAAAAGAGTTTGGGTTTAGTACTTTAACTGCCTCGGTGGGAACTATCCTTTGCTCCTGTTTGGGAGGGTGGGACGCTGCCCTGAAAGTACTGGTTGTTCTCATGGTTATCGATTACTTGACAGGGTTCCTCGGTGCAATAAAAAACAAACAAGTGAACAGTGAGATAATGTTCTGGGGAGGAATCCGAAAGGGTCTTATTCTTGCTGTTGTAGTTGTAGCGGTCCTGCTCGACGGAATGGTTGATAACCAAGAGCCGATTCTTCGAACATTAGCTATTTACTTTTATGTAGCAAGAGAAGGGATATCGGTGACGGAGAACTTAGGAATCCTCGGGGTGCCCTTACCACCTAGTATCAGTCGAGTACTTGCGCAACTTCAAAAAAAAGATAATGGTGATGTTAAATGAGTTTCCTCCGCCTCTCCTCCTAGTGAGGGGAGTTTTTTATAAATAATAATGTTACTATCCAATTTGAATGAACATAATAAAGGACTTTGCGATATTGTTCAATGATATAGGATGGTTACAGGTCAGAGGTCAGA
>JQID01000027.1 GCA_000770645.1 Desulfosporosinus sp. Tol-M | reverse complement strand
CTATTTTTACGAGTTTAATGATTGTACCAAATTTGACAATTCCACAAGAACAATTGTCTCTATCTCATGTGTTTACCCTATGGTAAAGGAACTCCGAAAAAAGTAGTGAACGTGGTATATCAGTGTATGAAATACTGCGCACAATGGAATGCACCCAACTCCTGTGAAACTAAGCTGCGCATGATCAACGATTCTCAGCGGCTTTTTTTGGAACAGGAACCTAGCTTTAATCAGTTGTTTGAGTTGAGCAGACCGTTGGGCTATGAACGTCATTATGGGGTGCAAAATCTACTTAATCTTCAAGGGAAAGAATTCCAGAGAGTGCGGGGTCGGGTCAACAAATTTAAGAAAGATTATCCTCAGGCCAGAGTGAGAAATTATTTACCCAGCGACTATAATGATTTGATGCTTCTTAACGATGAATGGGAAAAACCAGCAGGACAAAAATATAAACTCATTTTTGACACTGTTTACTATCCAGAAATTCTCAAGTATCATGACCAACTGCAGCAGCTTGTACTACTTGTTGAAATAAACAACAGGATAGTAGGTATGATTAGTGGCGGAGTACTGCCAAACGGGCAGTCATGGGCTTGTCTGCGCAAGGCCTTTACCGAATTTGATGGTTTGTCAGAATTTCTCGTCATAGAATTAGTTCGTGCCATCCACAGCATCAATCCATCAGTAGAAACAATGAATGATGGGGGCGATCTAACTAAGGGGTTAAAGGCTTTCAAAGAAAAATTCCGACCTGTTCTCAGTCTCAGAAGATATAGAGTGCTTCTAAAATAGAACCGTAATTTTAAAATCTACCTTATATCTTATGATAACGCCCAAATGGAATCCTTTTTTGCGTCGTGAAGGAACTCATTTTATTCAAACTTTTTTACATCATTACAACCCGCCGTCAGGACTTCATGCCCCTACTCCTGTAGCGTTGTAAAAATGTTTGAACAAAAACTAGATAATTAATGTCCTTTTTAGAGTTTGTTACAAAAAAACCAGAAACATTAAACTGGCGAACAGACGTACTGTAATTTTGACGTTTTAGTAGCTCTAGAAACCCCTCACTAAATATGTCTTAGCTTAGAAATGGAGAGGTTGACAAAGGCTCCTTAATAAAGGGTATAAACATCCCTTAGTTTGGTTCCATATTGCGAGACTGGGAGATAATTCCTATTTAACTTTATACGTCTAGGCTACTCGAAGAAGTACGGTCTTACGGTCGTAAATTGCCTGTTCTGCAAGTCGTCGCAATTCTTGATGTCGTTCTTTCGGAACGAAGCGTTCTCTGGCATGGTGTATCATGCCAAGGATTAATCGGCTTAAATCGGTTAGTCTAAGGAATGTCTCTACCCGTTTTTGTCCACGTATAGTCAGCTTCTTATGATGTAATACGCTATCAAGCAAATTGGATTCTAATGCGAAATTTAGCTCAACTTGCTTTCTGAAAGTAATGCAGGCAGCTGCTAAGTTCGACCCCTGAGCTATTGGACCGAAAAATTGGGGGCTTTTCTCAAAGGAAAATTCAAAGCGTCTGTCACAAGTCCCACAACGTAAACAGGAGTTACAATTGGTTGCATCTCCCACATACTCTACAGTCATTGTTTCGGTGTCAAATCCATCATACACCGCTAAGTGTCCTTCTGGACACTGTATCCGTCCTAATCCATCGCAGACTTCTGGGCGGATCATATCCTTTTTTACTTCGGTATATACCACTGTTTGATAGTTCTTAAGTGCATCAATTTTATCTTGACCACCAATATAAGCCATGTCAGCTACCATATTGGGCAGCTGGATATCCAATTCTTTCATTCGTTCGAGACAAGGTAGCAGCATATTGCTATCCGATGTTTTGGCATGAACCACTACGGAACCTAATGGCATAGGTCCTTGCGAACTACCGCAAATGATCGTATTTTTTCGATACCCAATAAAATACTTGTTTTGATTGACTTTGATCCGTTGCCGGCCTACTTTAGCATCGTTGTCAGAAAAACGGGGCGGACAGGTACATTTATCGGGAGTCTTGCAGGTACACTCTTTTTTAAATCCTCCGACTGCTGCGAAGATAGGACGTGAATCTAACGCTGAAATCATAAGGTTCAGGAAACCTTCCATTTTGGCTGCTTGATTTAAATATGGCTTGGAAAGTTCATTGATCGTATCGTCACTCACACTCAAAAGTCTGCGAAAGCGACTTAGGGCCGCGTGACTCGGTACTTTTGTGCCTGTGATACCAAGGAAATTACGATAGTCCTGATGCTTGGCTTTTGATAACTCTGCACACATTTGACGAAATGAGATAAATTCCGGTCGCGTGAAGTATAGAATATGCATGCGAAACAAAGTAACTGCGTCCCAAGGTTTACGCCCGCGTGGATCAATAATGTCGCGAGGAAATAGGTTCCTGATTTGATCGTCTTTTATAAAAGTTAAATAATCAATGAGATCAGCATCATAACCAAGTGTGCTATAATAGAGGGGTGAGAACATGTCCATTTGAATATGCAAGGTTTACACCTCTTCCTGTGTGATAATTTTGGTTTAGCACCTTTATTTTACCACACCACGGATAGGGGTGTAATTATTTCCTAAGAGAACCTACGTTTGGTACCTCATTAGTTTTTTGTAACAGACTCTTATAAACATGTTCAAACTTTTTTATACAGTCACAAAAAGTGTAGCGTTGTAAAAATGTTTGAACAAAAACTAGATAATTAATGCCCTTTTTAGGTAAGGAAATAATATTTTGTTTATAAAAGTTTGAACAGAATGATATGTATTCCCATATCGTATCCCTCAGTTTGTATAAATAGTTTGAACAAAACTTATCTCATTTAATAGATTAGTTCTACAATCATTAGTTTAGAAACTGGTTAGTTGTTCATGGTAAGGTGTATCGATTGTCCTTGCATATAACTATATTACATAATAACAGCGAATCATGACGAAAAAGTGAATCCTGGACAAAAAATAGCCCTACACTGCTTCAATAATGTAGGGAGAGAGTAGTTGCAGGCATTTGCCCACGGAATTAACC
>JQID01000031.1 GCA_000770645.1 Desulfosporosinus sp. Tol-M | reverse complement strand
TACCTCCAAGCGGGATAAAAACTATAGTCCTGTTAATAAGGGGGCTTTATGTGTAAAAGGCCGTTTCGGATGGGATTTCATTCATTCCGCTGATAGATTGACAACCCCTTTAATCAAGGAAAATGGTGAATTCCGCGCCGCCTCCTGGGATGAAGCCCTGAATTTTGCGGCTAATAAACTAAAAGGAATTAAGGAGCAATATGGACCTGATTCCATAGCTCTCTTCAGTTCTGCCCGGGTCACCAATGAAGAGAACTATCTGGCACAGAAGCTAACGCGAGCAGCTATTGGCACCAACAATGTTGATCATTGTGCCCGTCTTTGCCATGCCTCCAGTGTTGCTGGAATAGGTGCCGCATTTGGTAGTGGCGCTATGACAAACTCAATTAATGAACTGGAAAAAGAAGCTCGAGCCATATTTATCATTGGAACCAACACCACAGATAATCATCCGGTTATCGGTTACAAAATTAAGAAAAATGTCCGTGAAACCGGAGCTAAACTCATAGTGGCTGACCCTCGCAGAATTGATTTGGCTAAGATGGCTGATGTCCATATGAGATTCCGTCCAGGCACTGATGTGGCTCTAATTAATGGAATGATGAATGTGATAATCTCTGAAGGCTTGATGGATAAGGAATTCATAGAAAAAAGAACCGAAGCTTATGAGCAAATGGCCGAGGTAGTAATGAAATATAGTCCCGAAGTGGTTGCGGAAATAACCGGGGTACCGGCGGAAGATATTAAAAAAGCAGCTCGTATCTATGCTGAATCCGAGGCTGCTGCCATTTGTTATTCCATGGGCATAACCCAGCATAGCACCGGGACGGATAATGTTAAATCAGTATGTAATCTGGCTATGCTAACCGGAAATGTTGGCAGACCCGGAACAGGAGTGAGCGCACTACGTGGGCAAAATAATGTGCAGGGAGCCTGTGATATGGGTGCGCTGCCGGTATGTTATCCTGCTTATCAACCATTAGGTGTCGATGCTAACCGGGAAAAATTCGAGCAGGCCTGGGGAGTAAAACTATCTTCCAACAACGGACTTACGATTACTGCCGCTATCAACAAGGCTCATCAGGGAGAATTAAAAGCACTGTATATAATGGGCGAAAATCCGATGATAAGTGATCCTGACCTGCATCATGTAGACGAGGCCTTGGACAAACTGGAATGTTTGATTGTGCAGGATATATTTTTGACTGAAACCGCACAGAAAGCTGATGTTGTTTTACCTGGAGTCTGCTTTGCTGAAAAAGATGGAACATTTACCAGTACCGAAAGAAGAGTACAAATGGTACGAAAAGCAGTTGACCCACCCGGGGAAGCCCGTCAGGACTGGAAAATTCTAAGTGAAATGTCAACTCGCCTGGGTTATTCTATGGACTATGCCACGGCGGAAGAGATATTTGAAGAGATGCGCACAGTTACCCCTTCATATGCAGGTATGAGTTATGCCCGATTAGAGGGACAGGGTTTGCACTGGCCATGTCCTAATGAGGAACACCCTGGTACTCCCATATTACACAGGGGAATATTTACCCGGGGTCTGGGTCTGTTCCACGCGGTAGAGTTCAAGGAACCCTTTGAACTTCCCGATGATCAATATCCCTTAATATTAAGTACTGGCCGGAGCCTGTTCCACTATCATACAGGTACCATGACCAGAAGGGCTCAGGCCCTGGATGCACATCAACCTTCCAATGAGGTGCAGGTAAACTCCGCTACGGCTGCCAGGCTAAATATTTATAATGGGGAAATGGTGAAATTGATTACCCGCCGGGGTAGTATTGAATTGAAAGCCAAAGCTACCGATATCCTGGCTGAAAATGTGGTGTTTACCTTTTTCCACTTCAGTGAAGCTGCTGCCAACATATTAACCAATGGCGAAGCGCTGGATCCTGTTTGCGGAATTCCAGAATTCAAAGTATGTGCAGCTCGCCTGGAAAAATTATAGTGGCGGTATAAACA
>JQID01000123.1:36657-131760 GCA_000770645.1 Desulfosporosinus sp. Tol-M | reverse complement strand
GCCTTTCTCATATTAATTTCTGGATAAATATGTGGAAATTCTTCCACCATTATATTATAATTAAATCGAACATCAGTTTGCTTGAGGTGAAGCAGTGGCTAAATCTAAGAAGATTAGAGATCTAGTATATGGCTTTATTAGCCTTGATGAACAAGAATGTGCAATTATTGACCATCCAGTATTTCAAAGGCTTAGACGTATTAAACAATTGTCTTTGACAGATATGGTATACCCCGGGGCCAATCACACCAGATTTGAGCATTCAATCGGTGTAATGCAAATGGCTACGGATATGTTTGATAGTATTGTTGACAAGAAGAAGGAGCTTTTGGAGAGGGAACTCTCATTGAATGAAAATGGCATTAGAATTTACCGTAAGATAGTCAGAATTGCAGCCTTATTACACGACATTGGACATGCGCCTTTTTCCCACTCCGGAGAAGATCTTATGCCATTGTTGCCAAGTACGCATGGTAAGTATGTTGAAGGTCAACAGAAAAGATACGAACATGAGGAATATAGCATAAGAATCATTAAGCAAGTGTTCAAAGAAATTATCGAAAATCACCCTGCCAATGATAATTATCGGATCAGAGTGGAGGATGTTACAGCTCTTCTAGGCGATACAACAGTCAAACCGAAGGCAAATTCCTTGCTCTGGAAAGAGTTGATATCCGGTCAGGTCGATGCGGATAGAGCGGATTATCTTCTTAGGGATTCAATGCATCTTGGAGTAAGTTATGGTATATATGATAGAAATCGACTTGTGAGTTGTATGACGATTAGTAAGACGGAAACTGATGCTCCCGTTTTAGCGATAGATGAAAAAGGTTGGTACATAGCTGAGAGTTTAGTGCTTGCGCGTTATCAGATGTTTTCGCAAGTATACTTTCATAAGGTGCGCAGGATTTACGATTATCATATTTATTGCGCTACTAAAGAGATTTTACGGAAAATGGATGTAAAGGACGCGTGCTATCCTCCGCCCGACCAAATTCAAGACTATATTGAGTTTGACGATTGGAAGATTTATTCAGCTCTAAAAGAAGGATCGGGAGGGAGGCATGGAGAAATAATCCTTAATCGAACTCATTATAAGTGTATAGAACAAACACAGATTATTCCAACTGAAACAGAAATTAAAAAAATGCAGGAACTGAAGCAGAATTATGTGGGGAAGAATTATTACTTGGATGATAAAGCGTCCACGTCGTGGTATAAACTAGATAAAGATATTTTTATAAGTGTGAATGATCATCAAATTCAACCTTTAAGTGAAAAATCAAGTATAGTAAAGGCCATGATTGAAAAACCAAGACTTCAACGATTTTATGTAGAGCATCCAAAAATGAAAGCGAGCGATTGTAATGGTTGATTTAAGCAAACGTATGGGGATTATTTCTTCCATTGTAAAGCTAAGGCCTGGACTTGGGAAAACAGCGATGATGAAGTATATCTTTTTGCTGCAAAAAGTATATAAGGTTCCTTTAGGCTATGATTTTGAGATATATACCTATGGCCCTTACGCCTCTGAGGTGATGGTAGATATTGATTATGCAAACCATCAGGACATCATTAGTATAGAAAGGATTATTTATCCTACCGGTCATAGTGGGTATCATTTGTCACCTTCATCAAATATTGAAATGACAGTGGATAAAGAAAAGGAATTCGTTTCCAAGTATGAAGAAAGCGTTCAAGAGGTCATAACCCTTTTTGGTGATAAGACGGCTAAGGCGTTGGAACTTGCGACAACAATAATTTACTTATACGGAACATATACTGCGAACCATTGGAGTTGCACATTAGAGACGATTTCTATTAATTTATGCGAAATAAAGCCGCATTTTGATATAGAAACTATACGGAATGAATATCAACATTTAGATGGATTAGGTCTTCTTGAAAGAGCTGTTTAGGACTCAAACACAATTACCCAGCCATATAGCCATCCCACTAACCGTTTCAGAACGGCGAATAAAGGAGAGAAATTATTTTGCGCAGTGATATAGTTAAAAAGGGTTCCACAAAAGCAGCTCATCGCTCCCTCTTTTATGCCATGGGCTTTACCCCTGAAGATCTGGAGAAACCCCTTATCGGAATTGTTAACTCTTTCAATGAGATCATCCCCGGCCACGGGCACCTCAAGGATTTGGCCCAGGCGGCAAAATTAGGGGTATCGGCCGCGGGGGGAACTCCGATCGAAGTGCCGGCCATCGGGATTTGCGATGGTATTGCCATGGGCCATCTAGGTATGAAATTTTCTCTGCCCAGTCGTGAACTTATCGCCGATTCAATAGAAGCCGTCGCCCAAGCACATGCCTTGGACGGACTGGTCTTAATTACTAACTGTGATAAAATTATTCCCGGCATGCTTATGGCAGCCGCACGCCTCAACATACCTAGTATAATTGTCAGCGGCGGACCCATGTTAGCCGGTTGCTATCAGGGAAAAAGCATTAGTGTCAGCCAGATGTTTGAAGCAGCCGGCCAATTTGAATCCGGGAAGATTAATTCGGTGGAACTCGCCGCGATGGAGCAATCCGCCTGCCCCGGCTACGGTTCCTGTGCCGGTCTGTTTACGGCGAATTCGATGAATTGCTTAACTGAGGCCCTTGGCATGGCGCTCCCCGGTAACGGGACCATTCCCGCTGCGAACTCCGGGGCCCGAAAAATGCTGGCTAAACGGTCTGGCTTAATACTTGTTGATCTAGTGAAAAAAGATCTCAAACCTCGGGACATCTTGACCCAACAGGCCTTTGAAAACGCCATCGCCCTGGATATGGGTATTGGGGGATCCTCCAACACAGTTTTACATCTCACGGCGATTGCAAATGAAGCCGGTATCGAGCTTCCTCTCTCCCTCTTTGATGCCATCAGTGCCAAGACCCCTTATTTAACCAAGCTCAGCCCCTCAGGTACTCACCACCTGCAAGACCTTAATGAAGCGGGCGGGATTAGTGCCGTAATGTATGAACTGAACAAAGCCGGGGTCCTGCATACTGCTGCTCTGACTGTTGCCGGACCACTTAATGATCGTTTGGAAAATGCTCAGACGACTTGCCCGGATGTCATCCATTCAGTTGATAACCCCTACCGCAAAACAGGGGGCATCGCGATACTTTCCGGGAACCTGGCAGCGGATCAGGCCATAGTTAAAGAAAGTGCCGTTGAAAACGATATGCTTGTGTTTGAAGGTCCCGCCCATGTTTTTAACTCTGAGGATGAAGTGCTGGAAGCCCTCTTAGATAAAGAAGTGCATGACGGGGAAGTCGTTGTGATCCGCTATGAAGGACCGAAGGGCGGTCCCGGTATGAAAGAAATGCTCAATCCTACCGCCATCATTACCGGCATGGGATTGCGGGTGGCTCTGCTCACCGACGGTCGTTTCAGCGGCGCCACGCGCGGCGCGTGTATCGGCCATATCTGTCCGGAAGCCATGGATGGAGGAACCATTGCCCTCGTGGAAAATGGCGACCGCATTGCCATCGATATTCCCGAACGTTCCCTGCAGCTGCTTGTCTCGGAAGAAGAATTGACTAAGCGTCGCCAGGCTTGGGTAAGACCCGAACCCAGGTTCAAATCCGGTTATCTGGCACGGTATGCCAAGTTGGTTAGTTCCGCAAACAAAGGTGCAGTTTTAGTCTAAGGTCAAGGGATGCATAAACCAATTAATATTGTAATTCCCAATAAAATGGGGTTGCTGCAAACTGGAAAACAAGTTTACGGCAACCCCTTTTTCTTCCTTGGCACGGTTATCAATTATTTTTACTAATGTTTTCATTTTACTATGTTTTCGCCTGATGTTGAGCACGATGCTCATTTCAATTGCAAACTAAAACTTCCGAACCCCGATAAACTCAGCTAACTCTTCCAAAGCTTTCCGTGCTGGGACCTGGGGAAGAGCCCGCAGATGTTTTTTGGCTTTCAAAACATATAAATCGACCAAATGCATCGACTCATCGATCGCCCCGGTACTGATGATCAGTTCAATCGTTTCCCCCACTTCTTCATCCGTTTTGTCTATTTTTCCCAGCAAGGCCTTTAAGTGGGAAGGGTTCGGGGACGATTTCAAGGCCAGAATCATGGGTAATGTCATAATGCCCTGGTGCAAATCTCCCCCAATTGGTTTCCCAAATTCGGAGGGCTTGGCCGTTAAATCCAAAACATCATCGACAATTTGAAAAGCCATTCCCAGCGAATGTCCATAAGCACCCAGTGCCCAAACTTGACGACTGGGAGCTCCCGAAACCAAAGCACCCAGTCTGCAACAGGCGGAGATTAATAAGGCCGTTTTACGTTTTATACGGTAATAGTACTGTTTTAAGTTTTGCTCGACGTCAAAGGAACAATTAATCTGCTGAATCTCCCCTTGGCACATTTCAACACTGACCTCTGCTAATATACGTGCGACCTCTGGATGATCAATCTTCGAAATGAGCATCAATGATTTAGCTAACAAGTAGTCTCCCGTTTGTACGGATACTATATTACCCCAGTTTGCTTTAACCGTCGGGCTCCCTCTTCTGATCATCGATGCATCAACGACATCATCATGAACCAACGTGGCCATATGAATAAGTTCTAAGGCCATGGCCACCGGCATTAACTTTTCCAGGGAATATCCATAGAATTTTCCGGCTAAGAGCGTAAAAGCCGGGCGTAACCGTTTTCCCCCGGCAGCTAATAAGTGAACAGCCGAATCCTGGAGAATCGGATAATCCGTCTCCACAAATTTGGTCAGTTCTTTTTCAACCCGCTGCAAATCTGCATTTATTTGATTAAAGAGCCAGAGTTGTTTCAAAACCGGTTCACCTGCTCGCACCCTTTTCTTCATAAGATACCATATCTATTGGTAGTTCGGCTAGAGGATCTTCCGACTTCGTCTTGGACGGTTCCTCCGAGGCTGGGTTTTCATCCTCATGCGTTAACAATTCATCATCGGTCTTATGATCGTCCGTCCTACTTTGCTCATTTTGTGTCAAGGTAACATGAGAGGACGTCGTCTGCTCAAATGCTTTGTTGATCATATTAACCGGGTTATCCAGATTTGATTTTTGGAATTCTTTGGCCATATCATTGGTTGCCTTTCGAATTTGGAAAACCACTTTCCCAATTGTTCGAGCGATATCCGGCAAATCTTCAGGCCCAAACAAAATAAGCACAATAACCATAATCAAGAGGATTTCGCTCATACCCATGTCTTTACCCCCCTTATTTTGTCGCCAGGTCTTTTTTTCTTCTGCGCGCCACGAGATAACCCAGCCAGATGCTGATTTCGTAGAGGAGATATATCGGTCCCGCCATGAGAAGTTGTGTCACCAGATCCGGTGTTGGGGAAACAACAACCGCCAGGATGACGCTTAGGAGTATTGCCCAACGTCTTTTTTTAGCTAACGTCTGGGGAGATAAGACACCTATGCGGATTAATATCAATAAGACTATCGGTAATTGAAATACAAGTCCAAAAGTCAAGAGAAAAGTTAAGAGAAAGCTAAGATAGGATGTTTTGGTCACAAAGGGCGTTGCCTGAGCAACCCCGCCACCGGCATAAAGCAAGAATTTAATCCCTAAAGGCATCACTCCGTAGAAACCCAGGGCGGCGCCGCTAAGGAAGAGGAGTACCGAACAGGGAACAATAATATGTATATATTTCTTTTCGTTTTGCTTTAGAGCCGGCAGCACAAAACTCCAAATTTGCCACATAAGGACTGGGAGCGCCAGAGTAATTCCAATGAACATGGAAACTTTTATCTTCACCAGCATTGGTTCCATGGGCGTTGTCGTAATGAACCTGATATCCTCCAATAAAGTTACAGGCCTTGCTAAATAAGCGAATACTTGATTACTGAAGAACCACCCGATTATGGAGCCCAGTATTATGGCATACGCAGAGATTATTAATACTTTGCGCAGGGCAACTATATGTTCCAGTAACGGCAAATTGTCATCCTTGCGTGGTCGCTTGCGCATCAACCTACACTCCCTTCCCGTACACCTTTAGCAACTCGTAGTGCGTATTGCGTTGAACAGCCTGATAACCCGCACCTTCAATGCAACGAATAATCTCCTGTAACGGGACACGCGTTTGTACGCCGGCGGCACGAACGACATTTTCTTCCAGCATGGTACTCCCAAAATCATTCGCCCCAAAACGTAAAGCCACCTGCGCCATCTTGGCTCCTTGGGTAACCCAAGACGCTTGGATATTGGGGACGTTATCGAGCATTAAGCGGGCGACCGAGAGTGTCCTCAGGTACTCGACCCCCGTACTTCCTTCTCCGCCAAGCAATGTGTTGGCAGGCGCAAAACTCCAAGGAATAAAGGCCGTAAATCCATCCGTTTGATCCTGAGCCTCTCGAACACGTACCATATGTAAAATTCGTTCCTCCAACGTCTCGACATGCCCAAACATCATGGTTGCGGTCGTCTTCATGCCCAACTTGTGTGCTGCAGTCATCACGTCCATCCATTGTTGCCAGCTTATTTTGTTAGGGCTGATTAGATGACGAACCCGGTCATCCAGGATTTCTGCCCCACCCCCAGGAATTGAATCCAAGCCTGCATTTTTAAGACGCAAGATGACTTCCTGAACAGACAACTTGGATTTATTTGCAAGGTCCCATATTTCCGGAGGACTGAACGAGTGAATATGAATGGAGTAATGAGCTTTAATATCATGCAAAAGATTTTCGAAGTACTCCAGATCCAAGTCCGGATGCAATCCCCCTTGAATTAAAAGCTGAGTCCCCCCAACGTTAATTGTTTCTTCAATCTTAACATGTAATTCGTCCTGTGACAAAATATAACCGTTTGTGTCTCCAGGTTTACAATAAAAGGCGCAAAACTTGCATTGACAAGAACACACATTTGTGTAATTTATATTCCGGTCAATAACAAATGTCACCCTTTTTTGCGGATGCATCTGCCCCCGGACGAGATCCGCCCCTTGACCCAGAGAAAGAAGATCTGCATCTTGAAATAGTTTGATCCCATCCGCGATGGATAGCCGTTCACCCTCCAGACGTTTCTCTATGATTCTCAAGGTCTCCGTTTGCATGCAGATCCCCCTAACCCGTCCCGTTCCACCGCATCCCGACCTGCTTTTTGAATCATGTGGATCATGGCTCGTTTAGTCATACCTTGACTAAGATCCACCCCTCCTGAGTGACTAATTCGTTCCTCAACTATGTTACCCTCTAAACAATCAACCCCAAAGGCCAGAGAAACCTGGGCCAATTTGAGACCCAGCATGATCCAAGAGGCTTTAATATGATCGAAATTATCAAGTAAGATCCTGGAAATCGCCAGCACTTTCAAGTCATCAATACCCGTTGTAGTTCCATTACCCATCGTTCCTGCTAATACTGTATCTTTAGGATAACAGGAAAGCGCTATGAAGGACCGAACCTCCCCTTTTTGGTCCTGCAGTACTCGCAACTGCAATAAATGGTCAATCTGCTCCTCCGCAGACTCCATGTTTCCGTAAAACATCGTTGCATCGTGGACATTGGTATAATTTAAATGTTGCTTGATAATAAAAAAAGTTTGATTTCCGTTTTTTCTTTCGCGCACGATATTAGCCATATACCCAAGCGCCAGGATATCTTGACTGTTCATCAAGCGCACACCGTCGTCACGGTCTAATCGTTCGCCCTTTTCGACTTTTTCTATCAAGTCAAAGAGTTCACTTGGCGCAAACAGTGAGGACAAAGCATACCCACCTTTCCTTTATCGCAATAAGGTTAAATCCAGAATTGAAAATACAAAAAGTAAGAGACTTAAGTAGCCATTAAGGTCGAAAAAAGCAACTCCGATCTTCGAAAAGTCGTCCGCCGAGACAAGGCGATGCTGCCAATAGAGTAACACGCCGGCAATCGCGACACCTACGTAGTACAACCAACTCATAGACATTACCACTCCGACGGCTATAAAAAAGAAGGCCGCAATAATATGCAATCCCGATGAAATCTCTAAACCTCTCTGCAAACCAAAAACTGCAGGAATTGAGCTAAGCCCCTCCCGGCGATCAAACTCCACATCCTGACAGGCATAGACAACATCAAAGCCCGCGACCCAAGTCATGACCCCTAACCCTAAAAGAACGGGCGCCAGATCCCAATGACCGGTTACCCCAATCCAGGCTCCCACCGGAGCCAAACCCAGTGCAATTCCCAATACGATATGGCAAGCCCAGGTAAACCTTTTTGTATAGGAGTATAAGACAAGAATAAAAACAGCAATCGGCATTAACTTCAAAGCCAAAATATTGAGTTGGTACGCCGAAAAGCCAAGGAGCAGGAAAGAGAACAAAGTATATAAGTAGACTTCATTCACTCTTAACACCCCTGTCGGCAGTGCTCTTTGCGCCGTTCGGGGGTTACGTGCATCAATATGCCGGTCAATCAAACGGTTCAAGGACATCGCTGCCGTCCGGGCCCCTATCATAGCCAGCGTAATCCAGAAAAGTTTGAGACCAGGCGGAACACCATTTGCAGCTAAAAAGGCGCCTAGATACGCAAAAGGAAGGGCAAAAAGGGTATGTTCAAATTTAATCATTTGGAAAAAGACTTTAAGTTTTTGCATACTCCGCTCCGTTCGTTACGATCATGCCTCTTGGGGACTGTAATCTCCGTTCAGCTGCTTCGCCATGAAAAGATACACTTCGCGGAGGGGGTGTAACTGAAGCTGCGACTCAGACGAAATCTCATTCAAGATAGCATTCGCCCGCTGAAGGATCGATTGAACCTCGATATTCTCCAAACGTTCTTTCCATGCTCCCCATGCTAATCCTAATTCCCAGCCAAAAGCTTCAATTTTATGCTGTAAAGGAACTGAAACCCCTGCGAGTTCCGCACTTAGACGGGCTGCCAATGCTGTTAATGACGCGCTCTCCCTTCCAATTATTTTAAGCGACTCCGCCAACCCAAGTTTTTTGTCACGGGAAAGCCAGCGGGAAATTCCCCCCTCACTCATCGTTCCCATGACTTGAGCAAGTGGGTCTAGAAATGGAAGCAGCTTCTCACTGCAGAGCTCCAGAAAAAACTTTCCATATAGTAAATCCCCAACCAGTACCGGAAATTGTCGCAGTTCTTCCGCGATATCACTATCCTCTTTCATTAATTTATGGACTTTATTGGCCATAAATAAAAATTGAATAATTCCCGCCAATGCTTCTGATTTTCGTCCATGTTCTTTAAAAGCTCGGCTTACAGCTAAGACAATCGCCGGATTTACTGTTCGATCAAGTTCATCCATATTCAGCTGAACCAATTCCTCAAAACTCTCTGGCTTCATGTTTATTTCTTGGCGCAAACGCATTTGAACATTGTTTAGTTTCTCCAGAAAGCAAAATTCTACCGGAACCATATTATCGCTCCTTGTCTTCCATTCAACTATTCAGAAAGCATAACTGACTGTACAAGTCAGATTATAGCACTTTCTGGAAGGTCCCTTCCCCAAGTTTTCTATAAGACATTAACCTATTCTATATTCGATATACTTATGTAAAGTCCTGCCCTTTTTCCGAAAGTACTCTGTTAATATGACAAAATTATTGCAAGAGTATGTAAAACTTCTGAAACAATAATATAATAGACCCCGCAACTTTTTAGTCACAAGGTCTATCTAGTACCAAGTCAGAAAGTATAACTCCTGGGTGGCATAAGTGCAACCAAAGGCTTCTAACGGCACCTGCGGCTTCGTAGAAGCCTGGTTTTCTTTATCCGCACTTGTCTTTGTCCGAAGTAAAATAAATATCCCTCCTAAATATTTACCGCTTCCTTTGGATCTTCAATAATACCCCGCTTGATTTCCGTTGCTGCCATATGACCGGCTTTGAAATGATTGGTTAAAAAGTTACAGGCAACCCAGGGATTGACACGGTCCCCGCAAGTAAAGACGTCTACAGCTGCATATCCGAGTTCAGGCCACGTGTGGATGGCTAGATGCGATTCAGAAATCACAACAACACCACTCACCCCTTGAGGACTAAATTTATGAAAAACTACCTCACGTACCTCGGCACCAGCCTCCAAAGCTGCGTTGACCATAATTGCTTCGACTTTTTCACGATCGTTTAAAATGTCGAAACTACACCCATTAATTTCAGCCAACACATGACGTCCAAGAGAATTTGCCAATTGTGATCTTTGCCCCCTTTTTTCTGCAAAATAGGAAGGAATTTGAGCCGAACTTCTTTTATCCGGACACACAAATTCCACCAAACTAAATTCTAGCACAAAGTTTGAGGTTGTCAATAAAAATTTCTATTGACTCTTAATCATTTTACGCCGCCATACTCCGGTTTGCTCCAACGGTGAAATAAATTTCGGTTCACTTCGTCTCATTCAGCTGGATCCATGTTAACCGTCTACTTATTTATGTGAATGGTAAAAAGCAAGACTATTATTCTTCCAAGTATAGCTAACATAAACAATGTAAACATTATTTTTAACAACAACACTATTGACTTGCATACCTCTCTATTCTAAAATAAACGTAATGCAGGATTATGTATGGAGGTGAATTATTTGAGCTTAACCTTGACTGCGGCTGAAGCTGCAGAAATCCTTAAAATCTCAAAATATACCCTTTATGAACTTGTTAAACGGGGAGAGATTCCCGCTCACCACATCGGTCGCCAACTTCGAATTGATCCGACAGTCCTGGACCGTTATTTACGAGGAACCCTTAGTCTCAGCAATAACCCCCCTGCCGCTACGCACTCCGACGTCTCAGGATTACCGGTTATTCGCTTCATTGGAAGTCACGATCCGGTAGTCGAGCTGCTTTTCGAGTTTCTCAAACATGCTGCAATACCCATCGAATCCTCGATTTCCTTCAAAGGAAGTATGGATGGTCTAATTGCGCTCTATCGCCGAGAAGCAGAGATTTCTGGCGCACATCTTTGGGATGAATCATCAAAAGATTATAACCTTTCCTATGTCAGACATGTTATCCCCGGAGAATCCGTTTGTATCGTGAATTTAGTTCAGCGGGAACAAGGGTTCATTGTGGCGCCCGGCAATCCTCTCCATCTTCAGACCTGGGAAGATATTACTCTGGAAGGTATGCAATTTATTAACCGCCAAAAGGGATCAGGAACCCGTCTGCGACTCGATGCTTACCTAAAATCAGCAAAGATTTCTCCCGGCAGAATTCTAGGCTATGAACATGAAGAAGCCACTCACTCTGGAGTTGCTTGCCGCGTAGCTAGTGGACAAGCCGATGTCGGCGTTGGAGTAAAAGCAGCTGCACAGCGACTTGGCCTTGATTTTATCCCCCTATTTAATGAACGCTATGATCTGGTTTGTCTGGGGAAAATAACTAAATCTCCTGTTTGGCAACAACTTCTAGAGGTTTTAAGATCTCCTGGATTTATCCAAGCTATTCACCAGCAGAAAGGGTATGATACTTCTCTGACAGGGAAAATTCTTTTAGATGGATAGGAGGGAGTTTCTTAGCACAGTCACACACGTTCCATTGCTATTCACTTGCCGCCAAGGCTAAAACACATAACCTCTGGGCTTCACTGAATGTGCGACCAATGTGTTTCTTCACGCCTTATCGACTACGCACACTGACGCAATTCCTCTCTCCGTGCTCCCTAAGCTAAGAAACTTCCTCAGGCTTGGGTCGCCGGGGGATGGAACGTACTCTATGCAATATCATTTCATTCTTTGGCTTGGCTACGACGAGGCTTGCGACGTGGAAGAACGCAGAGGTAAAGCGTATAGAAAAAATATATATATTTTAGGAGGTAAAAAGAAATGAAAAAAAAACTTAAACTTGGCTTGTCACTACTTTTGATTGCCATCTTGATGATCGTCGTCGGGTGTGGAAAAACAGCAGCTCCAACACCACAAGCGACTGATACTCCAAAACCTGCAAATCCCGACCTTATTTTAGCGACCACCACAAGTACAGTTGATAGTGGTTTACTCGATGTGCTCGTACCTGATTTTGAGAAAAAGACAGGCTATAAGGTAAAAACCATTCCTAATGGCACGGGTGCTGCTTTAGCCATGGGGGAAAAAGGCGAAGCTGACGTTTTGCTGGTCCATGCTCCTGCCTCGGAAAAGAAATTGGTCGATAATCAAACAGCCATCAACTATCAGCTGGTGATGCATAACGATTTCGTTATTGTAGGTCCAACTGCTGATCCCGCAAAAATCAAAGAAACAAAAACAGCCGTCGACGCTTTCAACGCCATTAATGCCAGTTCCTCAACATTTGTCTCCCGTGGAGATGATTCCGGAACAGACAAAATGGAAAAAGCATTATGGAAGAAGGCCGGTCTTAAGCCATCCGGAAGTAAGTATCTGGAGAGTGGTTCGAGCATGGGCCAAACACTGACCATGGCCTCTGAAAAAGACGCCTATACCCTCACGGATCGTGCAACTTATCTGGCAACAAAGAAAAATTTAAAACTTGACATCCTCCTTGAAGGGGATGCGGCTCTGCTCAACATTTATCATGTCATGCAGGTAAACCCTGAAAAATTCACAAAGGTCAATGCTGCCGGAGCCAAAGCCTTCGTCGAATATATGATTAATGCAAATACTCAAAAACTCATTGGCGACTTTGGCAAAGATAAATACGGTGAGGCTCTCTTCTATCCTGATGCAGGTAAAAAGATGGAAGATCTCTAATAAGTAAGTCAGCTTTCCGATGGCTAACCGTTACCAGGACTCCCGCTTTTTCAGTGGGAGTCCTAGTAACGCTATCTCTCTGGATAAGCTTAACTATACTTCCGATGGAGTTAAACTCCACCTGAAGTAAGTATCCTAATTCTTGCACCGAAGGGAAAATAATCGCATGGAAATGATCTGGCAAGGAATCCTAGCCGCCATTCACCTTCTGATAACCGGAGATCCCGGGGTAATTGAGATAACGCTTCTAACCCTTAGAGTATCAGGTACTGGAACGTTAATAAGCCTGCTTATCGGGATTCCGTTCGGTACACTTTTAGCTCTTAAACCCTTTCCAGGACATCGCTTCGTCTTAAGTGTCGTCAATACAGGGATGGGCATGCCACCGGTGGTCGTAGGACTATGGGTCTCAATTTTTCTTTGGCGCTCCGGACCCTTTGGATTCTTAAATATCATGTATACCCCAACAGCCATTATCATTGCCCAGGCGATCATTGCTTCTCCCATTATTGCCGCCTTAACCTCTGCCGCTCTTCAACAAACCGACCCCAAACTTAGGCTCCAAATACAGGCCCTGGGCGCAACTCGCTGCCAGTATATTTGGTTGCTTCTTAAAGAAGTCCGTTTTTCACTCTTTGCTGCAATTATTGCCGGTTTTGGGGCCATTGTTTCGGAGATTGGGGCATCTATGGCGGTAGGTGGAAACATCCAAGGCCAAACTCGCGTTCTTACAACAGCAACTGTCTTGGAAGTTTCCAAGGGCAATTTCGACATCGCTATTGCCTTAAGTATCATTTTATGCTTACTAGCCTATGGGGCAACCTTGGGCTTAACCCTTCTCCAACAAAAACAGCAAGGAGGTCCATAAGTGCTTGAAGCTCGGGAGATAAGCTGGATCAAGGACCATAAAACCATATTGCAAAATATTGATTTTCACTTGTTTCCTAAGGAATGCGTAGGTCTCATCGGACCAAACGGATCCGGTAAAAGCAGTTTATTAAAAATCCTCGCCTTTCTGGAAACCCCGACATCCGGCTTACTCTATTTTCAGGGCCAATCCGTTCCAAAGCGCGTCCCGCTTCCTATTCGTCGCAGAATTGCTTTTGTTTTTCAGGAACCCCTCTTATTAAGCACACGCGTTTTTGACAATGTCGCCATCGGATTAAAAATTCGAGGCCTCAGCAAAGGGATAGTTCGGGAACGGGTGGATTATTGGCTGGAACAATTTGGGGTAAGCCATCTTTCTAAACAATTAGCACGGTCACTCTCCGGCGGAGAAGCCCAACGCGTTAGCCTGGCACGAGCCTTTGCCCTGGAGCCGGACATTCTGTTTTTAGACGAGCCATTTTCATCCTTAGATGCCCCAACCAAAGAGGGGCTGCGTCTTGACTTGGGTCAAGTTTTTAAATCAACTCAAACGACGACTGTGCTCGTTAGTCACGATTTTAAGGACATTGCACATTTAACTAATCGAGCCTTGATTCTCCTGAATGGGCAAGTTGAGGCTGAAGGATCTCCATCTCAACTACTCAAGGGTCCTCAAAAAGAAGATGTCGAGCGTTTTCTAGAGCACTTCTCTACATAATAACGTATCATCCAATCCCAGGGGGACCCTCAAAAGGTCCCCCTCAAAGCTTTATCCATTGACTAACCGTCACGAAATCGAGAATTCACACACCTAATTCCGTACATCAAGTCCCATCTGAGTCCTGGATTCCCAGGGTTTTTAGACATTCCGGAGTTGGTACACCCGCATCGTCCCATCCACGTACATTATAGTACATAGGGAGAAGTTCAGGCAATTTGCGGATACTTCCTTTTGAAGGTCCCGCAGGAATTTCTACTTTTAATAAACTTTCAGTAAGTGTGTCGTCCGCGGTGGTCATACCAGTCCGTAAATTATGTAAACGTTCAATGTTCCAAATCCGGTCTCCGCAAGCCATGAGTTCGGCATCTGTATAATTGAAACCGGTCACAGCGTTGAAAATCGCCGTATAATCATAATAACCCAGCGCTACTGAAGTGAACAAGCACATTCCAACGGAGTCGATGACGGCTGAGAGATCCTGTAAAATCTTGACCCACATTGCTTTTCCCTCAATCGAGTCCTTATCAATTAGTTGAGGAAAGCCTAAGATTTCCGGAGAAACTCCGTACTCACGAACGTGACCACCACCCCGGTTACTGGTTGCAAATTCGAGGCCCTGTCCTTGTATGCCCCGACGATCATAGGCTGGAATCTCAAGTTTTTTCAAAGTCATGGATAGCTCTGGTTGTCCATAATATTCAGTGAAATTATATGAACCCTGAGCCATTTTGGCTCCGAGTCCTTCAGCGTGAGCTATTTTCCGGACCCATTCCACCATTCCTTGAGCATTTCCGAACTCAAGTGGCGTCCCATCAAGTTCTTCTTGCTTTATATATCCACGCTGAACAAGTTCCATACCCATTGCAATGGTACAACCGACTGAAATCGAGTCCAACCCTAATTTGTTGCACAAATCATTGGCTGCATGAATCGCTTCATAATTATGGATGCCACAGTCAGAACCAAAACTCGATTTAGTTTCCCGTTTAGAGCTTATGTCTTGGCCGTCTTCCAATTTATTATGGCGACCACAATTAATCGGACAACGATAGCAAGCATCTTTTTTGATCAAGTGGTTTGCCGGCATGGTTTCTCTGCCGATTAGATCGGCATCATACACTCCAAGACCTTGACCTGTTACGCTTTTTCCCTTAAATTTGCCCAAAGCCGCAATTAAGACATTTTTCATCTTATCCGGATTAGCATTTTCGACTTTCCCAGTTCCACGAACAATAAGTGCTTTGAGATTCTTAGATCCCATTACTGCACCCACTCCACTACGCCCAGCTACACGATTGAGGTCATTCATGAACACTGCCATCAAAGAAAGGTTTTCACCTGCGGGACCAATGGTTAGAACTTTCGCCTTCTCATCCCCGAATTCCAGCTTTAAGGCCTCTGTTGTTGCATAAACATCCTTACCCCAAAGCTGGGATGCATCCTTGATTTCCACTAAGTCATCTTTAATGGAAATGTATACAGGATTACCAGCCTTACCTTCCAATATGACCATATCATAACCGGCAAACTTAAGCTGCACCCCCCAATACCCCCCGGAGTTTGAAGAGGAGATAACTCCATTTAGCGGTGATTTTGTCACAACCATAAAGCGTCCAGACGATGGAGCGTTCGTTCCAGTGAATACTCCAGGAGCAATATAAATTGTGTTTTCAGGAGAAAGCGCATCGACATTTGCTGCTACCTCATCAAAAAACATTTTCCCCGCAAGCCCACGCCCGCCCAGATATTTTCTGGCAAGTCCCATGTTTAAAGGCTCAATGCCGGTTTTCCCTTTCGTAAGATTGATACGTAATATTTTTCCGGTATATCCGCCCATTAATCTTCCTCCTTATCGGCTCCCCTTTGCACTTGAATTAACTCCCCCAGAATGCAGACAGCTATTTCTTCGGGAGTTTCTGCTCCAATTTTTAGACCAATTGGAGCATGGAGCTTTTGCAGCAATCTGTTCGGAACTCCTTCCTCCTCCAATTTAGCAAGCAACGCTTTAACCCTTTTACGACTACCTATCATGCCAATATATGAGGCAGGTTGGTTTATGACTTTCTTCAGACATACTTTGTCATAACTATGTCCCCTGGTAATAATCACAACGAACGTTTGCGGATTAATATTGATAGCATCTAAAGCTCGTTCAAAATCATCGCATATTATTGTATCAGCGGTAGGAAATCGGGCAGAATTTGCAAAGGATGGACGATCATCGACTACTGTAACCTCATATCCAATGATTTTGGCCATGGTTACCAGGGGGAGCGCTATATGTCCTGCACCTAAAATCAACAATTGTACGACGGTGGTTGGGGGCTCTATCAATAATTGGTAAGCCGCTTTCGTCACTGAGGAGACGAATGGTTCGAACTCGGAATTCAAACTAATTAATTGCGGCTGGCTTCGAAGATCTGTCTTCGCACTCTCTAAGGCAACTCTGTTCAGTTCTTCTAAACCAAGATCACCTAAGACGTCTCCGTTATTCTTGAGGAACAGCTTTTTCCCTATGAACCGTTCCTCAGCCGCTTCAATTACGGTTACCAGTATGGGGTTATAGCAGCTTTCTAAACCAGACAGATAATCAATGTAGAGATTGGTTAGTTCCACGGGACTTTGAGAACCCAAGTAATCGATGAATAATCCCATAATCCCCCCGCAAACCATTCCCTCTTCTTGGGCGATGTCCGCGGTCATATTCAAATGATATACCTTTGAGGTGTACGCCGCTATTACATTCAAGGCCTCCCTCCTTCCCTCGGCCTCGCCACATCCGCCGCCAATAGTTCCAACTGTTGTCCCGTCCGCAAAAACCAACATCTTCACACCCGGCTTACGGGGAGATGACCCCAGCACACTAGTTACAGTAATCAGGGCCGCCTCCAGTTTTTGGTGAAATACTTTTTTCAGTCCAAGATAAACTTCTTTCTCCATTAGCCTTGCCCCTTTTCCTATTTTGTCCCCGTAAAGTATTGTATTGCTCCGGAGTATCAACATCTTGAAAAAAACTTTCTTCCACCGGATACTTCCGCCATCGTTCAGGATAGCGGTATAAGACTTCCTTACCTCCCTGTTCTCCTCGCAGCTCTAAAAGTTCAGGAACATACTGCCGGTGAAAAAACACGGGCGATCCCGCCTTATCCCCGACAATCGGTACCAGAAAATCCGGAAGATTCTGCTGCAGCTGCTGCAGGCAGTCTGCAAGCCTTTGCACCGTAATTCCCACTTGATCTCCGGGCAGGAATCCAATCCACTGAACCGCATTGTTTAAGTCTTGTAAACCAGAGCGAATCGTCTCCGCGAGCGGTTGTGGACTTGGTACTTGAATCCAAGCCCCACCGTACGAATTGAACATCCGAATACGATTTTCCGGAAGATAGGTCTCTATAGGATGTTTGGCGACAACGTATATCTCAGTGATCACTGAGAGAGGGGATACAACCAACAAACGTTGCTCTTGAAGGGTGATTGCCTCCAAAACAGTCTGAAGCACATAACCAAGCACCGTCGTGTCCTTCCAAGGCAGTACGAGTTTATCTTGCCCCATTCTGGTTGCCAGACCGGCAGCCATTACCACAAATCGAACCACTGTAGTTTCCCCTCCTTGGCATCCCCAGCAGCTAATCGCAAATGGTTTGGCCGATATTTCAGTTCTATAATTTCCCGTTGAATTTCCGTCCACCTGTGGTTTAGTTCAAGCAAAGGCTTGCCTGAATCCCTGAAAGCCTTCGCGTTAAGGAGAATAACCCAAGACATTTGCCCATATTGGGGAGCAAAGACGGGGGATCTCAAGAAATAACGCCAAGCCTTCTCTGCGTTCCAAACGTGTCCAAGAAGATCGAGACAACCAGCCGGTCTGTGAACTTGCTCGGTCTGCAGGACTTTCCCCCACAAACCGCCATCCAGCACTAAGACAACACAATCCGATTGCCGTGGAATTTGCGGTTCATGGGGTTCCCAGCGGCATTTTATCTTGAGTCCCCTGGCTCCATCCCCTTCTATCACCCAAAAACGCTTGCTGCTACCCAAGGCACCACGAGTAATCTCCCCGTGCACCCCTGGTTGAATTCCTTTTTTCTTAACCAAACTGAAATCTTCGAATATGGCATCATCGACCGCTTTCAGGGGAGGCCCTATCCACTTTCCGTTTCCCTCCATCACGTCTACATACCAAAAACAAGCACCTTCTTGTTCATAAGGCGGCGGATTGGGATTTTTCCAACCCTTCATTGATTCCTCGGGAAAGACTTTTGTCGTGGTCGTTGCAACAACCCGCTGCCCAGCGGCGTCAATTTCTTGAGTGATCGAGCGCAGACAGGTCGTCTTCCCTCCGGCTCCAATAAACGTAACAACTTGCACACGCCCTGTCATGCCCCATATACTGCCACTCGCCCAACTGTTCGGTAACCCTGTTTTTAAACTGGCCATGTTCTCTTCTCCTGCGATTATTTTCGACTAGTATACTCCTAGTGTTAGCTAAAGTCCAAGCTCAAGTTTCTCTCCTTTGGCCCCTTAGCTATTGGGAGGAATTCTTTTCTATACCAGGTCCTTTCTCCACATTCATTTTTGAGTAACGAAGTTCGTGCCTCATCACGCTTGAAATCCTCTAATATACTGACTCTTTTGAATCCTCTAATCGTATGCTATACTAATACATCGTTAATATACAGAATCATTGGCAGCGCTTAATAACAGTGTGTGTTCACGCCTAAACGCATGTTACATGATGTATTGGAGGCTCCCATGGAAAAAATCAAAGTGTTGGATTCTGTTGGTGCAATTCTGATCCATGACATTACCCAAATTATCCCTGGTATCTTCAAAGGACCCCGTTTTCGCAAGGGGCACGTCGTTCAGGAGGAGGATATCCCAGTTCTCCTCAGCATGGGGAAAGAACATATTTTTGTCTGGGATCAGACACCCGGCCTGATTCATGAAAATGAAGCGGCAGCGCGCCTCGCCCGAGCAGTATCCGGTCCCGGCATAGTCCTTGACGAGCCTAAAGAGGGAAAAATCACCCTAACTGCTGCCCACGACGGCCTTGTTTACGGCTTAGAAGATGGCATTTTAGCGTTGAATACTTTGGAAGGGGTTATCCTCGGGACGCTTCACAATCATTACCCCGTCAAAAAGGGAGACAAAATCGCTGGTACCCGTGTCGTTCCTCTGATGATTAATGAGAAAGTAATCATTGAAGCGGAGGAAATCGCCGGGCTGTCTTCAAATCCTATTCTGGAGGTGCGGCCTCTCAAACACTTGAAGGTTGGTATCGTCATCACGGGAAGTGAAGTCTATCATGGACGTATTCCAGATAAATTCAGTCCCGTACTACGCGCAAAAGTTGAAAACTGGGGATCTGTCGTTCTAGAGCAAACGTTGGCAAGTGATGATGTGCCCCTAATCCAAAGCAGCATTCGAAAACAACTAAGTAAGCGGGCAGATATGATCTTAGTCAGTGGCGGCATGTCCGTAGATCCGGATGACGTCACCCCTGCAGCAATTAAAGAAATGGGAGCAGAGATTATCACTTACGGCGCACCAGTTCTACCAGGAGCCATGTTTATGCTTGCCTACCTCGGAGATGTCCCCATCATGGGATTACCTGGGTGCGTCATGTATTCTAAAAAAACTGTCTTTGATTTAATCGCACCTCGCATCCTTACTGGTGAACGACTGTCACGCCTTGATATTGTCAAGCTAGGAGTAGGAGGTCTTTGTCTTGAATGCCCGGTCTGCACGTACCCACGTTGTTCTTTTGGCAAATAGGAGGAAGTTACTTGGCATCCTACGGCGATAAGTGTTCGTTGTGGGTCAGCGCCTACGGCGATAGTCTCCACCGGAGACTATCGTGATCGACACGTTCCGTCGCTATTCGTTTGGTGATTCCGCTAAACCGCAAAACCTCTGGGCTTTCAGTATGTGAACCATTGCGGTTCTAAACGCTTCATCAACTGCACTCATTGACGTGACTCCTCTCTCCGTGCTCTCTAAGCTAAGAAACTTCCTCTAGCTTGGGTCGCCGGGGCTGGAACGGTGGAAACTCTTGGGGGAGCTGTTTGCGTCTTTGACGCAAAAGCACCTAAATTTGAAAGCACCTTCCCAAATGATGGGTAGGTGCTTTCTTATGCGTTAGTTTGATACATATAGGGCACGATGCATCGTGCCCCTACTCTATTCCCCTAATCGTAAAACACTCCCGTCTCCCGGACATCATACCCGCCAAGCGCCAGCACATCCTCCTGAAACTCTTTACTTCGAACCACAGCAATCATTGCCTTCATGCGGGGTTCCTCCAGAAATTCCCGTGGAATTGCCAGATCATATCGTTCTTCCCCAACTAGCACGTAATCCAGCCCCAGGGCTTCAGCAGCGCTTTGAATACCCAATCCAACATCAGCTGCTCCCGAGGCAACCGCTACGGCAACCGCTAAATGGGTAAATTCCTCCCGCTCATATCCCAAAATTTGTTCTTTACTTAGGCCTTGCTTCTGGAGCAGATAATCTAAAAGCACCCGCGTTCCTGAGCCACCCTGACGATTAATGAAGCGTACGCCGGGCTTAGTTAAATCCTCAAGCTTCTTAAGGTTAAGGGGGTTTCCCTTCGGCACTATAAAGACTTGGGTCCGATACACTAAATTCATCAAAGCGATTTCTCGGCCCGGTATAAACCGTTGCAAATAAAAGCGATTATAATCTCCCGTTTCCGGATCAAGCAAGTGAATCCCCGCAAAATGGGCTTCCCCTTTGCGGAGAGACAGGATTCCAGCCAGGCTCCCTACATGAGCTGAGGCAATACCCCCTTGCCCCCCCCTTGCCTTCATATGACTACTTATAACATCCAACGTCAGATCATGAGACCCTATGCAGACGAGAGTTTCTTCCAACTCCGAAACAGGCCGTAAGAGCTCAACGGGTACGGTTTCTCCCTCATGAAATCCTTCCTGTAAGCGAGGAACCCGCAGTATCCCATCCGCTCGTACCAGATTCATCGTTACACCTGCACCTCTGCTCAATGGGGCGGCAACCCAGCGTTCTCCGACTCTCCCTACTTTTACCCGCACGAACTCTTCACTGCCTAACGAGGAAAAGACTTTCTTGCTGATTATAGCATTCAGCGTAGCCTGTGAGTCTTTACTTAAACCCTGTAAATGCTTGATCCAAGGTTCCAGGAACAAATGTGCCGTCAGATAGACAGACACAGGATAGCCAGGGATGCCAAACGTAGGCTTTCCTTGAACTTCTCCCAAGATAACCGGTTTACCCGGTTTAATTGCTGCTCCGTGCAGATAAAGGGCGCCAAACTTCTGAACCATTTGAGACGTGTAGTCATCCCGTCCTTGGGAGGATCCGGCAATGATGACCAGAATATCCTGAGAAGCCGCCATACTCAGAATTGCTTTTTCTAACAGCTCCGGTTGATCCGGTGTTATCGGCCAAATCGTCGCAGTTCCCCCCCATTCCTCCACTAAGGAGGCAAGGACTGTGGAATTACTATCCGTAATATCTCCTACCTGAAGGGCCGCCCCGATCGGACGGATTTCATCACCCGTCGGCATTATCCCCACCCGTGGCTTAGCCCGAACTTCTACCTCCAAAACCCCGGCCGTCAATAACGCTCCCTGATCCTGGGGGCGAATGCGATGATTAATTGGGAGAAGTACTTCCCCTTCAACCATGTCCTCACCTACCGGCCGAACATGGTTCCAAGGTACAACCGGAGCCTGAAGTAAGATTCCGCCCTCACTCAACTCCAAGACGTCTTCCAACATGACGACAGCATCCATTCCTTCGGGGATAGGGTCCCCGGTATCAACTTGAATCGCTTGAACTCCGAGTTCCAACCAACGCGGCTCCCGCTCCGAAATCCCGTGCGTATCCTTGGCTCGAATAGCATATCCGTCCATCGCCGAAGCCGCGAAATGAGGGGAACTTCTTTTGGCGCGAACGATCGCCCCAGTGATTCTACGTAGCGCAAAGCGTACATCCAAAGACTCATTTTTCGGCACACAGCGCCCAGCAAGCTTTTCCCTCATCAAGGCCAGTCCTTCTTGCCAAGCCGTGTTTTCTAAATATATTTGGCGTTCCACTTTCCTTGCCTCCCCATTTCCAACAGTTATCCTTATACTAACGCAAAGGACGGAAAGATACTTCTTTCCCCGCTTCTATGCCCTCAGTATCTAAGCGAATGTGCACTAGGGCATCTGCCAATACCATCGTCCGAATTAAGCCCGATTTCCCCCGAATCGGTTCAAGCAGCCATCCTTCATCGTTTGGGATTAGTCTGACACGCACAAACTCTTCCCGACCACTTCCGGAATATATGTTCTGGGTTAACTTACCCTTGGGAAGAGGATCAACCTGGGAGTGTAACACAGAACCATCCAACCACGGACGGACGATTGTATCAAAAACAACCATTGCCGAGGCAGGATGTCCAGGGAGCCCAAAAATCAGTTTACCATCCACAGCCCCACCAATTGTAGGCTTACCGGGTCTAAGAGCCAGACCATGAAAAAGCAATCCCGGCTCTCCCAGCTCGTCAATTAGCTGAGCGGACAGGTCACGAGTCCCTACGGAGCTTCCGCCGGAAAGTAAAACAATATCATTTTCCTTTAACATCCTTGTAAGCATTTTACGCAGTTCTTCATGGTCATCCTTCACAATACCATAATGTCGGGCATCAGCGCCACTCGCCAATGCCAGTCCAAGCAGGGTATAGCCATTAATATCCCTTGACTGACCAGGTAGAGGTACTTGATCCGGAGGAATAATTTCATCCCCTGTTGAAAGAATCCCGACGCGAAAACGGGGCAATACCGAAACGATTATTTGTCCAAGGGATGCCAGGAGCCCCATTTCTTGAGCCCTAATTCGTGTAAATTGCGAAAGAATAACTTCCCCTGCGTTTAAATCTTCCCCAATGTCGATGAGATTTTCCCCCGGTGCAACAGCCTTCGTTACACCATAGAGTTCCTCCCCAAAGTGTTCGAGATGTTCGATCATTACCACAGCATCCGCTCCCTCTGGAAGCATTCCCCCTGTGGGCATTAGTATCCCTGTCCCCTGCCCCAACGCTTCCGTCGGAGCCTCACCCATCCGTACTTCCCCAAAACATTGTACCAACGCCGGCATACTTTCACTGGCTCCAAAGGTATCTGAAGCCCGAACGGCCATCCCATCCATTGTCGATTTGCGAAAATGAGGTATCGGACAAGTTGCCGGAATATCCTGAATGAGAATACGGCCCAGTGAATCAGCCAAAGAAATCTTTTCAACGCGCTGATAAAATGAGGGAACATAGGGTTTTAATGAATCTATCGCCTCAGCCAACGTTTTGACCTTAAATAATTCACTACTGTTTCCCACGTTCCATCACACCTCTCATGATCATTTACTTACATGCAAACCTTCTATCCTGTGCCGCCTCTTAATAATTAACTCGCGTCCATTCTTATGTCGATTATTCTTTCCATAGATACAATAACATTGTACAATAAACGGAATTATTATACAATTTTCTGCTAAAAGCGACCACTGTACACCCTCTATAATCAAACTACACTTATAATTAAAAGAGGCGTCCAAATATGGCGTGCCTCTTCGAGCAAACGGATTAGCCTACTAGTAAACCATAGTTTGAATAATAGGGCGTTCAAGCCACCTGAGAAACCATTGCCCACAGCATTGAACAATATAGATATATGCTAATTGAATAAATTTGATAGGCGAGAAGAATATATATCCTAATTATTTGAAAAAATAAGGGCGTAAAAAATAAAGGATGTGATCTTATGGCATTACTCGGAAACCCTTTTATTGCCAATGTACCCAAGCAGTTGTCCAATGATGAATTAGCTCAGGCACTTCGGGTAGATATTGCTGGAGAATATGAAGCAATTATTGGTTATGAATCCCATGCAATGGCCACTAGCGATGAGAGGGCTAAGAAAATTCTCTATCATATCGCAGACGAAGAAAGACAACATGTAGGAGAATTAGAACAACTGCTATCCATTATTAGTCCCAAGGACGCAGAATTTACGGAGAAAGGAAAGCAAACAGTACAACTTCAGCAATCTCAAAATTTTCAGTCCCCTATCCAATAAAAAACAAACCGATTTTCAACATTGCTGAAGAGCGACCAAATCGCTCAATTGATTTCTTCTAAAGGGAATGGGTACATAACCAAATGTTATCTATTCCCTTTTTTAAAATTACATAATAAAGCAACACCGGTACATAATAAACTCATCACCCAAGAGGAGATGAGCTAAATGAAACGAACTCTTAATCTCAAAGATATTCTACGTCGCCAATCAAGCACCATAGTAAAAGCATTGAGAAGAATCGCCAAGGAGCTAAAGTCATAAAGTATATTCACTGCCATGCTTACCAAAGCATATTATGTACTGTCTCCGGACAATAGAGGAAATGTAAATGGCATTATTTATCGCATTATTTATCGTGTCGGAGTAGGAATTGGCTCGTCATTAACCAATACTTTATCAATAAATATTGTTATTAATTGTGGATCAAACTGTAACCCTGCATTTGCTTGCAATTCTTCTATTGCGGCTTTTTCTGACAAAACGCTGCAATAGCTTCTTGCGCTGGTCATGGCATCATAAGCATCAGCTATGTTTATGATTCTTGACTGAAGGGGTATTTCTTCTCTTTTCAAACCCTTTGGATATCCCAAGCCATCCCATCTCTCATGATGAGCTAATACGTATTCTGATATTTCTGCCATATCATTAACCGTGCTAAGTATGCGGTACCCTATTTCCGGATGGCGCTTAATTTCTTCCCATTCATCGCTTGTCAATTTTCCTGGTTTATTGAGTATAGTATCTTCTATCGCTATTTTACCAATATCATGAAGTAACCCTACGCTATGAAGCTCTTGGATTTCAGATTCTGATAATCCAAGGGCTTCCCCCATACGTTTGCACAATATTGAAACCCGATAAGAGTGCTGTTCTTCCCTTATTTTTTCATGGAGGGTACGAACGATAGTCTGAATGGTTTTCCCTCTCATACTGGGGCCTTCAAAAAGTTTTTTCATATACATATGGTCTTCAGCTTTTTTAAATAGGTCTTGCGTTTTTTCTTCCTTCTTATTTTTAGTTTTCCAACCAAAAGATACGGATATATCAATAGACCCTAATTCCTCTTTTAAGGTTTCTTCCTGTATGCGTTTGATAATCTGTTCAGCTTCAAAATTATTTGTTTTGGGTAACAGAATAACAAATTCATCTCCTCCAAGTCGAGCAATAATATCATCAGCCCGGCATCCATTTTTTATCACTTCTGCAACTTTCTTAATAAGCTCATCACCCTTGTCATGACCAAAAGAATCATTGATAAGCTTTAACCCGTTTACATCTCCTATTACAATAGTCAGAGGAAGGTTTCTTTCTGTATCAAGTCTCTTTAACTCTTCTTCGTAAAACCTCCGATTGTATAAACCCGTTAGATGGTCGTGATAACTTAGATATGAAATTTCTATTTCCTTTTCTTTTCGCTCGGTGATATCTTGAATAGTGCCTACAACTTTAGATGCATTACCTGTTTCATCAACAACCAATATGGCCTTAGAATGCACAAAACGGCCTTCTCCGGTTTTAGCATTTTTTATTTTATATTCGACATCATACTTTTCTTTTCTCGTAATTAAGCCAATAAGAGCATTATTTACTGACTCCCGATATTCTAGAAAAATAAGTTCTTGGATAAGATCAACTGGCAAGTATTGCGACCTGTACTCAATCCCGTATATGTTATAAGCTTCCTCAGATGCCCATATTTTTCCAGTATCTATATTAAGTTCCCAATTACCTACATGGGCCATTAATTGCGCCGCAATTAAGCGACTTTCGCTTTGTCGGAATTGCAATTCGCTCGCTTTCAAATCATCTTCTATTTTTGTACGTATAGCGATTTCTTCTTTTAGCGAGGCATTTATCTCTTGAAGTTGATAAGTACGTTCCTTGCTTTCGGTTATGTCGTTAAAGATAATAACAGTGCCTCTATATTTTTCACTTACATCAAGCATTTTTTTAAATTTTATTAAATAAGTCTTTTGGCTATTTTTTGTTATTATTGTCTTTTCTTGAAAAGCTTCATTTTCATTTAACTTAATAAATTTAGTAAGCTCTTCATTTAACCAATCCAATTCTTTATCTGTATTGATATTTCCGTAATATTTCATCCCTGAAACTGCTTCGTTAAAGAACACTTCTGCCGCTGTATAATTCATATTCTCAATATTGTTATCTTTATCAACAAGAATAATAGGGTCATAAATGCTTTCAAAAACAGAGAGATATTTATTCTTTTCATTTGTCAATTCTCTGTTTGCTTTCTGAAGCTCTTCTAACTTTTGTTTTTCAGAAAATCCTGCCCATTCCAATTTTCCCATTTCCAAATTAACTTCTACCTCTTCTCACATTAAGCACTTCCTAAAAAATCTTTTCCCCTATTTCACAGTTCTTGCGATTGTACACATTATACCTTAATTTACCTGTGATTGTTTGTCGAGTTAGTGGTGCTGACTAAATGTCATGATATGGGATAATTTTACCACCATGATTCCATTGTTACAAGAAGTTGGCCAGCTTTCCCAAATGCCCATGGAGTCAATTTGGTAGTCGCCGGCTTTAGGGGCCTGTCCGGGTGGCAATAGTCTCTTATCGGAATTTCCGCCAATGTAATCGTTACTGGTATTGCCGAAAGAAATGGTACGCCGCTAAAATTAATGTTGTTCCGTTATTTACCGGCAAATTTGAGCACTGCAGCCATTGTGTCAAATCTGTCATTCCCTGAAATCAATTGGGCCCCTGTATAGGCCGTCCCCCCAACTTTATACTTATTCGTAGCGCAAGCCAAGAGCTCGGGAGTTATATTGTCCATGCAAACTATTGGCGCCCTGAGATAATCAGCCAAGTATTCGGCAGCCCGTTTGTCTACCCCATCTCGATAGATCACCAGATTTTTAAACATTTTATTTTCACCCACCGTTACGGCTTTATTTTTCAGTCGAAGAATCATAGCATCGACCTCCGCCACAAAACCGGCAAACGTTTTACCGTACTCTTTAAAGTAAGCAATCGGATCCAGGTGATCGGTTTCATGGTACTTATTACTCATCCCCGAATGAGACCAAAGTCCAGGACCAGTGCTCCATTCATAACGAACAAACGCATCGGCAACGAGCCAAACGGTACGATTCCAAATCTCCTGAAACTTTATAGGGTCGTGTGTTTTAGGCCTACACATCTCTACACTTAAATATTTATGGTTTGCGGTTGGTCCAGCATGCCAAGCGACTTCGTTTTCCGGAACAGTTCTCACTATTTGCGTCCAGTCCACAAAATAATGGGCGCTTGCTTGCCGATCACCACTGTTAAAATAACTAAACTCATTTTGAGCAGTAGCCCCCGGCGTGGCCGTATCGTGGATCACAAAACCTTCAGGAACCAGCTTTTGCCCCGATCGGTTGTATTTAATTAGTTGTTCAGAAACTGGATACATTCTTATTTATCCCCCCTTCTATCATTGTATTCAGGACGGTTGAATAAAGGTTATGGCTCTCAAGCGTCACCACCCTTTCTTGTTCGTCCCCTTCTTCAATCTAAATTATGCAAGCTTGCCCTTTTAGGTCACTTGGTTTGTGCTTGAGATGGTTGACCTTCGGGGCACCTTGGCGCTGACCCCGACTGGACTTTCCCAGTTAGATATCACATGCTTTGCTGGGCAGGCGACATAAAAAATACGCCTTGGAGGCGTAAAATAAACATGTCTTAGTGCCATGCTAATTAATAGTTACAGATTCCCCGTCACAGGTGGCCACAATAGTACCGGCATGGTCTGTCCTAAACACCTGAACCCCTGCCCCGGAGAGCCTTGTTAATATAGATGCAGCAGGGTGCCCGTAGTCATTGCCTGCTCCCACGGAAATAATCGCATATTTAGGTAACACGACCCGCAAAAAAGCACTGCCGGTAGATGTAGCACTCCCGTGATGGCCAACCTTAAGCACATCTGCCTTTACGTTCTGACTACTCTTGAGCATCTCATTCTCAGACAATTCCCCGGCATCGCCCGTGAATAAAAAAGTTATTTTTCAAAGGTTAATCTAAGGACTACACCTATTATCAGCACTTTATTACCAACTCCTTAATTTCCCTTTATAAATAATGACTATTTGGGATGCCCCCTGATTAATCTGTTTCCGGACCTATTTCACCGACACCAGTCCTTCTTGCTTAATAATGCTTTGCCCTTCCGTCGACATTACAAAATCGATAAAGGTCTTGGAAGCACCGGTAGGAGCTCCTTTTGTCAGATAGAGGAAGGGGCGCTGAATCTTGTAAGTGCCATTGATAATATTGTCAGTACTAACTTTTACGCCTTCTACTGTCACTGCTTTAACTGTTTCATTAATACTGGCCAGAGAAATATAGCCAATTGCGTTTGGATCACCGGCAACGGCAGTCCGTACGGATCCTGTTGCATTTTGGACAATCGACTTATCACTGATCGCCTGTTTGCCCATTACCAGTTCTTCAAATGCCGTTCTGGTTCCGGAACCAACTTCCCTGGTTACCACGTTAATTTTCTGATCCGCGCCGCCAACTTCTTTCCAGTTTGTAATTTCGCCGCCATAGATCTTCTTAATTTGTTCAATACTCAGGTCATTCACTGCATTTTTGGTATTTACTGTTATGGCGATACCGTCTTTACAGATTACTGTTTCAGTTAAACCGGCTTCTTCTTTCTTTAGTTCCCGGGAAGAAGATCCAATATTTGCGGTACCCTCCTGCGCGGCTTTAATTCCAGCGCTTGAACCGCCGCCTTGAACATATACCTTAATGTTTGGGTTTTTCTCTTTAAATGCCTCGTTTATTGCTTCAGATATTGGCTGAACAGATGTGGAACCGGCAATGGTAATTTCCTCAGTTTTCGTTCCGGTTTTTGGGTCAGACCCTGTTACAGTATTGTTACCGCAACCTGCAACCAGAAACAGAAGTAAAGCCCCGGCTAAGATAATTGTTACTAGCTTTTTCACTTTAAATCACTTTTCCTTTCTTTATAATACCTAATCATTTAATACGTAATCAACTAAATAAGCGACTTTCTTAACAGAACACCTCCTTATTCACCTGGCAATTCGTCGTAAAAATTTAAGCTTTTCCTCTTCCCTGTGATCATAAAAATTATCCATTCGCCTATGTTAACAACATGATCGCCTACCCTTTCCAGGTAAAGAGCTACTAATAGGAGATTTACTCCTTGATAAAGGATAGTTGGATCTTTGGCCATTAACTGCATCAGATCCTCAAAGACTATTCCGTACAGATGATCTACCTTGCATTCTTTTAGCGCCAGACCTTGAGCTAAGTTCTCATCTCTATCTATATAAGCGTTGAGACTATCCCTAACCATCTCCTGGGTAAGTTTGGCCATCTTGGGTATATCAACCAAGGGCTTGATTAGGGGCTCACCGCGTAGTTTGATAGTTATACGAGCAATATCAACAGCATGGTCGGCTATCCGTTCCAAATCGGTCACAATTTTCAAAGCGTTACCGATTATTCTTAGATCCACAGCCATCGGTTGTTGCAGAGCGAGCATCGTCAAACACGTTTCCTCAATTTTCTGCTTTAAATTGTCTACCAGATCATCGTCGGCAACTACTTTTTGCGCGAGTATCAGATCCCTTTCCTCCAGGGATTTAACGGCTGAACAGATGGCATTTTCAATCATGGTGCCCATTTGTGAAACATCTTGAATCAGCTCGTCCAAAGAATTATGAAAAGACTTTCGCCGCATTGCTTCTTTCCTCCCTATCCAAATCTACCTGTCACGTAATCTTCAGTTTGCTTACTCTGTGGGCTGGTAAATAGTTCTTTTGTAAAACTATACTCAATCATTTCTCCATTTAGAAAAAATGCTGTGTAATCCGAAATCCGTGCCGCCTGCTGCATATTATGGGTAACGATAATAATAGTATATTGTTTCTTTAAATCGATAATTAAATCTTCCAATTTCGTGGTAGATATCGGATCCAAAGCTGAAGCAGGTTCATCCATCAATAATACCTCCGGTTGTACAGCCAGTAAGCGGGCTATAACCAAACGCTGCTGCTGCCCGCCGGACAATTGCAGGGCTGAACGACTTAATCTATCACTGACTTCATCCCAGAGGGCTGCTTCCTTGAGACTTTTTTCCACTAATTCATTTAATTCCTGTTTGTTTTTGAAACCATGCGCTCGCGGCCCATAAGCAACATTATCGTAAATCGACATTGGAAAAGGATTGGGTTTTTGAAAAACCATGCCAATACGCTTGCGCAGGTTAACAGGATCAGTTTCCGGCGAATAAATTTCTTCTCCATCAAGGAGAACCTTACCTTTGACTATTGTTCCCTCAATCAAATCATTCATCCGATTCAAGGTTTTTAGAAAAGTGGATTTGCCGCAGCCTGAGGGACCAATCAGTGCCGTTACTTTGTTCGCCAAAATTGGTAAATAAACTGATTTTAAGGCTTGGAAACTTCCATAATATAAATCTAAATCCTGCGTCTCCATCTTGTTGATTGACATTATAACCCTCCTTTCTTTAATCAAAAATATTAACTAACCCGCCCAACTAATCTTGCCATGAGCTTATGGGCCAGAAAATTGATTAATAAGACTAAAACAATCAGTACGGTGGCGCTGGCATAAGCCTTTTCCATAGATATTCCTTCCGAGGCTAATATATAGAGGTGAACGGCGAGGGTTCGGGTTGGATCCATAATCGAACCAGGCAAACCCAGGGAACTGCCGGCAGTTAGTATTACAGCAGCCGTTTCCCCAATTGCCCGACCGATTCCCAGGATGACCCCGGTGGCAATTCCGGGAAGCGCTGAAGGCAAAACAACTTTCCGAATTGTGTACCATTTGCTTGCTCCTAACGCCAGGCTTCCCTCCCGATAAGAGTCCGGGACTGTTTTAATAGCTTCCTCTGAGGAGCGAATGATTGTCGGCAGAATCATAAAAGCAATCGTAAGGGCACCGGAAAGAATTGACCAACCCAATCCCAAAGTTATTACAAACAGGACAAAACCAAAAAGTCCAAAAATAATCGATGGTATGGCTGCCAGTGCTTCGGTTCCAAACCGAATTACTTGTACTAACCGGCCCCTTTTAACATATTCCGTCAGATAAATGGCTGATCCGATTCCAATTGGCATGGCCACAATTATGGCAGCTAAGGCCATATAGAGGGTGCCGATAATTATTGAGAAAATTCCGCCTTCTTTACCCATGCGACGCGGTTCCTTAGTAAAAAACTCCCAGCTCAGCCCGCTAAATCCGTTGATTACAATATGAAGGATAATGTTCAATAAGACCAAAAGCGTAATGACCGCAACCACCCAGAAACATACCTTGGCAATTTTTTCTTCCAACTGCACCGACCATCTCATTCTTGCCACCTGCCTTTGGAACTACTGACTTGAACAATGATATTCAGCAGCATAATAAAGATAAATAGAATTACCCCGGTCGCAAAAAGAGCCTGCTGATGTTCACCGGAAGCATATCCCATTTCCATAACAATATTCCCTGTAAGCGTACGGATTGGGTCAGTCAAAGATTCCGGGAGCCGCGCTACATTACCGGTAACCATGATCACGGCCATAGTTTCCCCGAGCGCTCTGGCCATACCTAAGATTACTCCTGTCAAAATACCGGAGCGAGCGACAGGCAGGGATATCCATTTGATGGTTTGCCAATGGTTGGCTCCTAAAGCAAATGATCCTTCCTTATATTCCTGGGGGACTGAACGCAATGCGGTTTCCGATAGATTAAGAATGGTTGGCAGAATCATAATTGCCAGGATAAGGGAACCGGCCAGGACACTTAAACCTGGTCCCCCTATATATTCACGAATTAAGGGAACAATTACTACCAAACCATAAAAACCGTAAACAACCGAAGGGATTCCTGCCAAGAGTTCGACAGCAGGTTTAATCAACTTTGCTATCTTTGGAGGAGCAATTTCCGCCATAAAAATTGCCCCCGCTATACCGAAAGGAACTCCTAACAGCAGGGCGCCAAATGTGACAAGGAGCGAACCTACCACCATCGGGAAAATACCATATATACCGTTAGTAGGATCCCAAACCATGCCAAAGATAAAATCTGGCAATCCTACCTTTTGCAGAATTGGCCACCCGGATATCAAGACAAATGCAGCAATCAAGGCAATAATGAATACTGCTGTGATAGCCGTTAAAAAAAGGACTTTTTCGACGATTAGCTCACTTTTTTTGACGTGGTTTACTTTTTGCATTGCCTTAAATTCTCCCAAGAAACATTTTGTACATCTTTAATAATAACTATAACTGCAGAGTATTACGTAGTTTTTAAGGAATTGTAACAATTTTGTAAATTTAAAAAAAGCGTGCCCTACTCGGGCACGCGCAATCAAAAGGCCGCGCACGGCCTAATATTTTTCGAGGAATCCAGCCGGATTGATAATCTCCGGCTTGTCCAAGCTAAGTCCTTCAAAATCTCTATCGCCTGTGATAAATACATCCACATCCTCTGTAATAGCCGAATAAAAAACAGGATAATCCTTTTCATCGCGTATCTCAAAAAGTTCCGGTTTCATATGTTCAGGCGTGTAAACAAGCTCATAGGGAAGCTGGCTCAACAACAAGTCCGCCGCTTCAAGCTTGTCCTTGAATTTGCGTCGTACCACATTTAACAATTCATCCACAACATAGGACGAAAGCACAAGTTGATGCTCCGTCGTGATTTTATAAATCAGCGTATTCATTTGCTGGCTTGGAAACAGCAGCACGGATACGAGGATGTTTGTATCAATCATTACGCGCATGGCGTTCCTCCCAGATTTCACGGCGCACTTCTTTTACCATATCCACAACGTCCTGTTCCGTTTTCAGACCAAGCCTCTCCGCTTCTCCCGCAAAAGCGGCCTGTGCGTTTTTTAGCGCGATCATGGCGGCATTTTCCATGATAATGCGCCCGTTTTCCTCAATGAAAATAACCTTATCCCCATCCTTTACGCCCAGCTTTTTGCGTATCTCTGCGGGAATTGTGATTTGCCCGCGCGTTGTGATTTTTACGAGTTCCATAATAATGCCCCTTTCTGCAATGCATTGGAATCAATGCGTCCCTTGAATATATTATATGCTGCTTTCTCGAAAATACAATTTTGTAAAAAGGATCCGTCTAGCGACAAACCCTTGCGTTAGGCTACGTTTACTGTGCTATCTTCACCGGTGAGGACTTGCACCTACAAGATAATACCCATACGGGGCGCTCTTGGAAGCAAGGGGACGTTCTTTTTGCTTCCTTTTTTATTGTTTGGGCATGGAGGTTTGATATGAAAATAGCCACTTTCATGATTGTTTGTGCCCCAACGGGGCATGGGTGTTTGGTAAGGTAAAATAGAACCTCGATCCGCGGCCAAGCGTACTCTCAACCTTTATTTGACTGCCATGGGTCTCCAAAATGTGTTTGACAATTGCCAAGCCCAGGCCGGTTCCGCCTAATTTGCGGCTCCTGCCCTTATCCACACGGTAAAACCGTTCAAAAATCCTTATTAACTCTTGCTCAGGAATTCCCAACCCGGTATCAATTACCTCGAATAATATCCCCTCAGCCTGATCGGACACAGCCAACTTCACCTTTCCACCAACGGGAGAATACTTGATAGCATTATCAATTAAATTTGTCAGGACCTGTTCAATCATGCTGTTATCCCCCATGGCAATGAGCTGATGTTCAGGCCTGGTAAATTCAAGCTCGACTTGTCGTTCCTCAACCTGGGGTTTGAACTTAACCTTTAAAGACCCTATTAAAGCATCAATATTAATTTCCTGCCGCATCACCTGGTTTGCAGTGGATTCCATCTTGGATAGTTCCAATAAATCATCGATTAATATGCGCAGTCGTTCTGATTCCGTCAATATTATTTTGACAAACTCCCTGGCTATCTCGGGGTCATCCAAAGCTCCATCGAGCAGGGTCTCGGCATATCCCTTGAGAGAGGTAACAGGAGTTTTTAATTCATGGGATACATTAGCAACAAAATCCGTCCGCATCCTTTCCAATTTCCGAAAATCCGTAATATCATGAAGAACCACCACTGCCCCCAGGTTAGAATCTTCCCTGCCGGTAATGGGCGTTATATTTAATTGAACATTTTTTTCATACGGGACTAAGATCAATAACTCCTCTTTTATAGCCTTACCCATTTTAAGGGCTGTTGCTATAAGTGTACTTAATTGGTAATTGCGAATAATTTCAACTTGTTGACGACCGCCGGAAAGGATCGGATTGATTCCAAGAATCTGTCCGGCTGCAGGATTAATCAGCTCGACCCTGCCGTCCTGTCTGAGAAAAATAACTCCGCTGACCATGTTTGCCAGAACCGACTCGAGCTTGCTTTTTCCAGTTGTGACTTCATCAATCGTTTCTTTAAGCTGCTGTGCCATTTGATTTAAGGCCTGACCGAGTACCCCGATCTCATCCTGACTTGTAGTATAGGTACGCAAACTGAAATCTCCGCCTGCAATTTTTTGCGCTGCAACCGTCATTTCCTGAATGGGTTTTGTCAAGCGCTGCGCCAGTTTGAAACCCAGTACACCTGCCAGGACTATGGCCAGCAATAACGCTGTAAATAACATAATCCAAAGTCTGGATAAGGTCATTGTTATCTCAGTAATGGGAAGAGCCAGACGAACAAAACCTTTTATTCCTCCGTCTTTCTTAACAGCCAAAGCCAAATACATCATTTCAGTATTCAGGGTCGTACTCTCCCTCTCTACAATTCCCACCCCATCACTTATAGCCTGTTGAATTTCCGGACGTTCAAGGTGGTTCTCCATTTGAGATGGTTCCTCCTGAGAATCACCAAGTACCACTCCATCGGCATCAATAACTGTTATTCTGGTGCTCGTTACCTTCCCAAGTTTTCCGGCAAGTTCGTCCATTGTCGTGGAAGGCTTTTGAGTATCATATTCATAGATAACCATTTCCCTTACTAACTTTGCCTCAACCAGAAGCTTCCCGCGCAAACTATCCATAAAATAGTTATCAAGCACATTAATGAGGTATACACCTGACACAAGCATTGAGATAAGCGCCAGAGCTACAAAGCCAACCGTAAATTTCATTCTGAGACTTTTCGAATCAATCTCCTCCCTTAAACCTGTATCCTACTCCACGTACGGTCTGAATATACGGATTTTTGGGATCAGGATCTATTTTTTCTCTAAGCCTGCTAATGTGTACATCAACAATCCTGGTATCACCTGCAAAATCATAGTCCCATACCTGATCCAGCAAAAGATCCCTGCTAACCACCCTGCCTTTATGACGGATTAAATACTCCAGCAGTTCAAATTCCTTTGGAGTAAGCTGAACAACCTGTTCATCCACCTTAACCTCATGACTGGAAAGATCAATAACCAATCTGTCCATCGAAATAATCTCATGGTCAGGTGTTTCCTGTACTCTTTGTACACGACGTAATAAAGCTCGTACCCGGGCAATAAGTTCCCTCGGACTAAAAGGTTTGGTGATATAGTCATCTCCACCAAGTTCCAAACCGAGAACCTTGTCCAGTTCCTCATTCCGGGCTGACAGCATGATAACAGGGACAGATATGTCTTCCTTCCTAATCAGACGGCAAATATCATAACCATCCATTCCCGGAAGCATAATATCAAGTATAATCAAATCCGGTTTTTCCGTCCTGATCTTTTCCAGTGCTTCAAGACCATCACCTGAGGTAAGAACTTCAAATCCTTCTTTCATCAGGTTGTAGCTGATCAGACGGGCAATCGCCTCTTCATCTTCCACAACCATAATCCGTTTGCTCATATCAGCCTCCCACTAACAGATAGTTTCCACAACATAAGAAAAGACAAATGCGCTGGTGTGAGGATTTCTATCTTCTCAACCAACGCATTAAATACCAAACTCCGATTTTTTCCAAAACCCTTCATTACCCCATTAACATGTATTCCGTATGGCAAGGCTTTTAACCAATAATCATTCTCCTGCTATAATTTTACTGGTCGGAGCGACACGATTTGAACGTGCGACCTCTACCACCCCAAGGTAGCGCTCTACCAAACTGAGCCACGCCCCGACTTTGTGCCCTCACGATGAAGGCTTATAAAGAATACCATATTAGGGCTGACAACGCAACCCTAGGTTTGTCCGATTACTTCTATCTTTCTTACCCCATCAATTTCGCCAAGCCCGGAAAGGAGATTTTCCGGGGTATCTGCCATTCCTGCGGTTTCAAGGGAAATCGAGACATTGGCAATTCCTTGCAGGGGAATCCCTTGATTGATAGTTAGAACATTACCTTTGACCAAGGCAATAAAATTCAGAACCTGAGAGAGCACTCCTGCTTTATTTTCAAGGATCAGGGAAATGGTAATTATCTTTTCCCGGCTCGCCTCATAAAACGGGAACACACCATCCTTATATTTGTAATAGGCACTTCGACTAAGCCCTACACGCTCGACAGCGTCGTTGATCGTATAGACATCCCCTTGGACAAGGAGCTCTTTTACGCGTGCAGTTTTTAAAATGGCTTCCGGCAAAATATTTTTACTGACAATAAGAAAATCATTTGTCTTCTTGCCAACCACTCAATCGCTCCTATCTCTTCAATCCTTACCGCTGATATATGCCCCCGGTTCACCTACCGGTACGTCAAACGTCATTTATCTCCAAAGGTATCTTTCGATTTTTTCAACTTCCGCACTACCGTGGACTGATTAACACCTAACGCCTCGGCAGCTTTGACTGTGGTTCCGTGAAGTTCCATCGCCAGGGCGACAAGTTGTTGTTCCAAATCATCGATAGCTTCTTTAAGGGGAACCACTTCGCTCACTGTGACTGTCCGAAGAGGGCTCTGGACCTTTTCATAAAGTACGCCGCCGACTTCTTTAGCAGAAATAACCTTTTCGTTAGCTGTAACTACTAACCTCTCGATTACGTTCGCCATCTCCCGAACATTACCAAACCAAGGATAATCCAACAACATCTGAACAGCTTCCGGCGAAAAAACCTTCTCCAACCCATGGCGCTTATTATTTTGCTCCAGATAAAAAAGAGCCAGGGGAATAAGGTCCTCTTTCCGTTCTCTGAGGGCTGGAACTTTAATAGGCACAACATTGAGGGTATAGAAGAGGTCTGAGCGGAAAAGCCCTTTTTCAACTAACTCTTTTAAAGGTCTATCTGTACCTGCCATAATTCTGGTATTGAAGGAACTTATCTCTTTTTCGCCTGTTACCTGCAACATCTTGTCCTGAAGAACACGCACCAGGCGTCCCTGTAAGTTTAGGGGCATTTTACCGATATCCTCCAGGTAAACACTCCCTTGATCAGCTAACTCCAACACTCCCGCTTTTCCGATATTGCCGTTCCCTATTGATACTCCTTGCCCAAAAAGTTCAATTTCCAAAAGTTGCGCCGGCAGTGAGCCGCAATTTAATTTATAAAAAGACCCTTTACTTCGTTTACTCTGGCAATGGATTAATCTGGCAATTTCTTCCTTGCCTACCCCTTGTTCTCCGACTAATACTACTGGTGAATCGACTTGACTGACCCTAAATGCCAGATCCAAGACATTGTTCATAATGACTGAACGTGATCTCAAATCAGCACGCATTTCCTGATTATTCCTCATCTGAGCTATCTCAGACTGATATTTTTCGGCAAGCTGTTTACTTTCCTCAAGAGCTTCTCGCAAGAATACTAACTCACTCATATCTCTGATGTTGATAACAATCTTGGCAATTTCTCCTTCTTCATCATAAACCGGGTTACCCGTGATCGCCAGGGAATGCTCCGCATAAGGCCTTTCCAAAATGCTAACCAAACCGTCCTGTTGTTTTACCAAATGGATAATATTTTTCTGGAAAACGCCTTTATCGACTAAATCCTTAAACGGACTCCCCACCAACTCTTCCCACAAAAGGTTGAGGATTCTCCCCACAGCAGGATTGCAACGTAGAATTTTACCCTGACCATCACAAATAATTAACCCGTCATAAGAAGAACCTACGATTTTCTGGAGTTCCTCAGTAAGTTGTTTTACACTCTGCAGTTCTGGTAAAACTTTTTCTATCTCGGAGACATCCTGGAAAACCCCTACCGCCCCTACAACTTCCCCATCCTTAATAATCGGGGTGCGATTGGTAATATACTGTCTTCCACCCACCTGAAACTTTACACCGAATTCAGGTATTCCGCTGCGGACAACCCTGAGGAGGCCCGTGGGAATAATAACATCCGTTAAAAAGCGTCCCACGGCTCCTTCTTTGGTTGAACGAGTTGGTCTTTCGGCTGCCGGGTTAAGGGATGTAATTATCCCTTGTCTATTAATTGCTAGAATTCCATTATGCACGGCGTCAAAGACCGCCTCCAGTTCACAACTACGTGATTGAACCTCTTGCAAATACGCCTGCAATAACGAATATTTGGATACTACCCCGGTAATTTCTTCCTGGTTATTAAACACAGGGTATATCTCAAAGGGTAAATCCCAAACATCTTCCAATGATGTCTCTTCGTTTAAAGGCAGAAAGCGAGTCGTCAAATAGTCAGCAGCCTTATTTTCCGCAGCATAGTTTTCCAAGCCCTTCTCGTTAACCTGGTCTTTGGTTACCATACCCAGTAAATGACCCTGTTCGTTGATTAAGGGCAAGCCAGTCACCTTTTTTTCCATCATCAAAGTCATTGCATCCCCGATAGTATGATAGTTATAAAGATATACGGAAAGCCGTGACATCACTTGCCCCACACGCAACAAACTATCCCCCTCCAAATTACTATCTATTTGGTTGGATACCAAGTTCGATTTTAGCCACAATCTGATTATGAATATTGGAGGTTCCTTCCAGAGTTTCAAACTGTTTGGCATCGCGAAGCCATCTGCCGCATGGATATTCGGTCGAATACCCAAAGGCCCCGTAAATCTTCATTGCCATGTTTGCCCCGTGAACTGCTGCATTACAACCGGCCAGCTTAGCCATCGAAGTTGCCTGTTGGTTGGGCAATTTGTTATCTTTTAGCCAAGCAGCATGGTAAAGCATATATAAGGCCCCTTCATCTTCGAGCTTCATATCGGCAATCTGTTGCTGGATCATTTGATACGTCCCAATCGGTACGCCAAACTGCGTACGTTCCATCGCATATTTACAGGCGCCCTCCAGGCAAGCTGCGGAAAGCGCGACCGAACCGGTAGCACAACCCATGCGCGTGTTGTTTAACATCCACATGCAAACCAGGAAACCCTTATTCTTGGGACCTAAAAGGGCTTCCTTCGGGAGCACCGCATTCTCAAACACCAGTTCCGAAGTCGGAGCAGGCCACATGCCAACTTTCTTGAGAATGGGAATTCGCGTAATGCCCGGGGTGTTATTGTAGTCAACGATGAAACAGGATAGCCCCTTGGTTCCGCCGCCTTTTTCCGTGGCCGCATAGAGAAGTCCCACGTCGCAGGTATGGCCGCCGGAGATCCACATTTTGGTGCCGTTCACCAACCAGTGGTCACCCTTATCTTCGGCAAAAGTTTTCATACTGGCCACATCGGAACCTGTGTTAGCTTCGGTTAATGCAAAACTGCCTACAGATCTCCCACTTAGAAGACCAGGGATATACTTTTGCTTTTGTTCCTCAGTACCCCACTCATTAATGGTCATGGCCGGTCCCCAGACATTGCCGCTGACACTTAACCTCCAGGAAGTATGCACTTTGGATATTTCGTATAAAGCCAGCACACCTTCCATCCAGCCCATGCCGTTTCCGCCGTACTCTTCCGGCAGGTTCCATCCCAACAAGCCCTCGTCACCCATTTTGGTGAGGATCTCACGGCGATAGTAATGGTTATCTTCATCTTCTTCCACATAAGGAGCTATTTCCTTTTCCGCAAACTTGCGAGCCATATCCTGAATCATTTTTTGTTCATCGGTTAATGCAAAATCCATTATGTGTTCCTCCCCTAAAATAAAATTATTCTTTAAAAAATCTCACCGAAGATATTACCCGGACAATCCTAGCCCTTGATCGACCTCGGTAAGATCATCTGATGGATCGGGGTAATAGATTTGGGGTTTTGATAATTAGCGCACGTAAACGCCACGCAATATTTTCTTAAATCCGGCAGGGTTACCACCTCATCCACAAACCCTGTCTGAGCACAGTATACCGGCCTTGATTTATCGTTGTAATCCTTAACCATTTGATTCATCTTTTCAATAGTCGGTCCTAAATCGCGACCGGCATCTTGTTCCTTGACCAGCCTGCGGGCATAAGAAGCGGCAGCGGCAGTTTCCCCATGCATGACATAAATTTCTGTCAACGGTGTTCCCAGGGTAAAGGCGTTATTTTCATTGGCTTGAGGACCACCCATAATATAATGAGCGGCAGCGGATCCTTTTCTCAGGACAATACACATCATAGCGACATCCGTTTGTTCGATTGAATAAATCAGGCTTTGACCCAGAGCGAGCAATTCAGCCCTCTCGGCGATATCTCCAACATCAATCCCGGTAGTATCTTGAATCCAGATTATCGGCAAGTTATCGCGACCGCAGAGGGTGACAAATTCGTTTTGCTTGATCAGCCCTTGACGATATTGTTTACCGCCGATCCCCATATAGGCTCCATTTGCATACTCCGGATAATTCAGTAACGCTCCTTGTACGTTGCCGATGAATCCAACCGGGAAGCCGTCAATTTTAGCTATCCCTGTGAATACCTCCGGACCGTAACCAGGCTTGTACTCCATAAATTCACTATTATCCGTCAGACGAGCCAAAAATTGAATAACATCATAGGCTCTTTTTTGGTTAGATGCAACGATCATATTTAAATCTTCAACAGGGAACTTAGGTTCGGCAGGTTCTGCCACCCTAAACACTTTGGGGTCGAAGACCGGCATACCCTTCATATAATCTTTGATCCCATCCAGAACGCCCGTTTCGGCATCATAAACTTCCCTAAAATAAGCAGTCTCATCAAAATGAGTTTCTACCCGTCCCGGGGGCTTTGCGACGAATCCCCTCGTAGCATCGATTAATTGTTGGGCCGATTCCTCGTCAAAGTAGCCTTTGGGATTCATCCCGCCCACAATTCCCGCTCCGCCCACGGCAATATTGCAATCCTTATGGGCCAAAAGGATTGTAGGGCTAATTCCCTGGTAACCTCCCCCGGCAGGGTTTGTACCATAAATAGCATTTAAAACAGGAATCCCCAGACGGTTCAGTTCCGCATGTCTAAAGAAAGTAGTTCCGCTTCCCCGCCGATTAGCATAGACTCTCTCTTGCTCCATTAATTTAACCCCACTGCAATTAGTGAGCCAGACTAGAGGAATATGCAGCCTTTTAGCCATGTCGGTTACTCTTAAAATATTCTCGGATTGGCCGGAAATCCAAGCCCCTGCCATGACTTTATTATCAAAAGCAATAATTACTGCCCATTTTCCTTCAATTTTACCCAGACCGTCAATAACCCCCGTACAACCTTCTTCGTTATCGTTCGGGTTAAAAAGGGTATGCAGGGGACACCAGGTACCGGGATCCACAAGATATTCCAATCTATCCCAAACGGTCATCCAGCCTCTTTTCCTGATTGATTCAGAAGAAGAACCGGCGTTCTTAACCTTTTCTATTGCAGCGTTAATAATATCCTCTTGTTCTTGAATAAATTTAACGTTTGCCGCACTCCGCTTTACTTCCCCGGCACTCAAGGGTTTCCCAATATCGTCCATTTTTTCGAAGTAAGGGCGCAAAGCTGTTTGCTTCCTATCCATTAATAAATATCCCCCCTGTTTGTTCTTATCATCAACTAAAGTTTAACCGCATAGGCATGTAAGCATTTTACGAGGGCAAAACTTAACCAAAATATACCAGGTAATGGGTACTTCAGTAACAATCTTTACCCTATGATTTCACCACCTCCTCCTTAGAGATTTTCCCGACACCTTGTAAAGATAAATTGACTCAAGGACAAATAAGTATGCATTTGCGCATAGGCATATTCAAATTTGCCTTTGTACTATTATTTAGTATTTACGCTAGGATATCCATAATAGTTCTCAGGTATGGGATGATCTCCTAGATTCTCCTGGATTCTCCACATTTCAGTCCTTTGCAATTATGCATATTCAGCCTTGTCTGTCCTTACATTATATCATTTATTCACAAATTACAATACTGTTATGCATCCGTGCCGGAAGAATCCTACGCGATCGTCTTGAGTGCCTGCGGTAATATTTAATCAACAGAAAAGAACGCTGGATACCGCACGAGCTGCATTCCAACGTCCTTTTAATACGCTTCTTTGATTTCATACTTAATCTTTGTTAGATTATGATGCAGATTAACCCTCCGCTGCCGTCATTGACTATCCGTTGTAAAGTATCTTGCAGCTTATGTTGGGCATTTTCCGGCATTTTATAGAGTTTATTCTGAATTCCTTCCCGCACCAGATTATGCAAGGATTTGCCAAAAATATTCGACTCCCAGACCTTCTTCGGATCACTTTCGAACTCATCAAGCATATATTTCACAAGTTCTTCGGCTTGCTTTTCCGTTCCGATCAAGGGCGTTATTTCTGTCGTAACATCCGCTCTTATAATATGCAACGACGGAGCACTTGCTTTGAGCTTGACCCCATAATGCCCCCCTTGTTTCACAAGTTCCGGTTCTTCCAGAAACATTTCATCAAGTTGGGGTGTAACAACGCCATATCCATTGATATGGACTTCTTCAATAGCCGTTGAGAGTTTATCCCATTCTTTCTTAGCCTTACTATAGTCTAAAACCAAGCGAAGCAACGTATGATCTCCTTCAATTTCCATCCCGGAGAGATCTTGCAGGACGGTTTTAAAGAGCCCTTCGACAGCGGTGATTTCAACATTGGCTACTCCGGTCCCCAGGTTCATCTCTTTAAGGAGAACATCTTGAGCATATTCACATTCGGTCAAGGCATCCAAGGCTTGATCAATATCCCGCAAACGCCGTACCCCTTCGATCGCTTTGCGCACAGTTTCTTCAAAAGCAGCCCGTACTTGATGAGCGGGGTCGAGTTCCTCAACCCATTTTGGCAGATCAATATTTACTTCAGCTACGGGGAATTCATACAGTACTTCTTCAAGAATCTGGGTGATGTCATCGTTATTCATTTCCAGACAATTCACTGGAATAACAGGTATCCCATATTTCTCCTCGAGAGAACGGCTTATTTCCCGCGTGTTTTCTGCATAGGGATGAGTTGTATTTAAGATCACTACATATGGTTTTCCCAGCTGGCGGAGTTCAGAAATGACCCGTTCCTCGGCATCCTGATAAGCCTCCCGTGGAATATCCGTAATAGTTCCATCCGTCGTAACTACGATTCCGATCGTGGCATGATCACTGATGACTTTACGGGTACCCATTTCAGCAGCAGCCTGAAAGGACATAGGTTCGTCACTCCAGGATGTTTTCATCATGCGGGGCTCTTCACCGTCTTCTGTCTCGTACCCTGAAGCACCTTCTACTGTGTATCCCACACAGTCAACCATACGTACATTCATATGAATTGAGTCTTTAACAACAATTTCCACGGATTCTGATGGAATAAACTTGGGTTCTGTCGTCGTGATCATTCTTCCATTCCCACTTTGAGGAAGCTCATCTTTGGCACGCTCCCGCTCAAAAGCATCCTGGATGTTGGGCAGAACTAGGAGGTCCATGAATCTTTTGATAAAGGTGGACTTTCCTGTGCGAACTGGCCCGACGACACCGAGGTAGATATCGCCCCCTGTACGTTCAGCAATATCTCGAAAAATGTCTACTTTTTCCATTAGTATTTTCCCTCCCTTTTGAGTGCTGTCCCCAATTTGGGAAAGGGCCTCCACCTTATCTCCCCTTCCACCTCCCAGTAACAAGTGGCTTCCCGATAACCGGACTAGCACCTTAAGCAATATAAGTATATTGGTTCCTTTGGACAAATATGACATCACAATAAAAAACGTAGAAAAGGTTTTTATACCTCTTCTACATTTATGAAACAATTATCTAAATATGAATTAATTGAACCAGTTCATTTCCATTACTTCTTCAAGTTCATGGCGTTTCCCCCGCATCATCAAATCCGCTACGGCAACTTTTGGATCGGCACCTTCAAACAGTACTTTATAAGCTTGTTCTGTAATAGGCATCGAAATATTGTTCTCTCTACTAAGCTGATAGGCAATACGGGCTGCCCTAACCCCTTCCACCACCATGCCAACACCTTGAAGCACCGTCTCTAATGACTTCCCCTGCCCGAGAGCGACACCGGCCCGGCGATTTCGGCTGTGCTTGCTGGTACAAGTAACAATGAGGTCACCAACTCCCGATAAGCCTGCGAAGGTCATCGGGTTTCCCCCCAGGGCAACTCCCAAGCGTACAATCTCCGCTAATCCCCTGGTCATGAGTGCCGCTTTGGTGTTGTCCCCAAATCCTAACCCCTCGGCAATCCCGGTGCACACAGCAATAACATTTTTTAAAGCCCCTCCCAGTTCAACCCCGATGACATCAGGATTCGTATACACTCTAAATTCCGGCGTCATCATCAGGTCTTGAACTGCTTTGGCATTTTCTACATCTGAGGCAACCACTACGGTTGTCGGCATATTCTGTCCGACCTCTTCCGCATGACTGGGACCGGACAACACGGCAATCGGATGATGAGGAAGCTCCCCCGTTAATACTTCAGAGAGACGGAGGTGTGACCCTTCTTCCATTCCCTTGGCCGTATTGACTACGATACAACCCGGCTTCAGATAAGGCTTAACCAAACGGGCAGCTTGTCTGACACTATGAGATGGTACGCTGAAAACAACCAAATCGCCGTTTAAAAGTGAAAGATCCGTTGTCGGCAGAACTCCTGGGGGCAAAACAACGCCCGGCAAATAACGTACATTTTCACGATGTTTGCTCATTAACCCCATCTCATCCGCATGACGACCAATGAGCGCAACCTGATGACCTGCATTCGCTAAGACAACGGCCAATGCGCTCCCCCAGCTTCCAGCCCCATAAACCGCTACATTAGGCATATTTAATCCTTCTCCTTCTCTTCATCTTTCTGTCGAATGATAATTCGGATCGGAGTACCCTCAAACCCGAAATGTTTCCGCATCTGATTCTCTAAATAACGTTTATAGGAAAAGTGCATCAGTTCCGGGTCATTGACAAAAAAAACGAATGTCGGGGGCTTAACACTAACTTGCGTCAGGTAGCGGACCTTTAAACGCCGCCCTTTATCGGTCGGAGGCGGGTTGAGATGGAGCCATTCTCTCAGTAAGGTGTTCAAAGTGGCCGTCGTCACACGGGTTGCATTTTGTTCGGCGACAAAATCCACAAGCTCAATAATTTTTGTGATCCGTTGTCCCGTTAAAGCCGAAATAAATATCATTGGTGCATACTGCATAAACCCTAATTCTTCGCGAATAGTCTTTTCGAATTTGTTAATGGTCTTCTCATCCTTTTCAACGAGATCCCATTTGTTGACCACCAAAATAATTGCTTTGCCTGCTTCATGGATATACCCGGCAATCTTTTTGTCCTGTTCCGTAACTCCATCCACAGCGTCGATAAGCATGAGGATCACGTCAGAGCGATCGACCGCACGCAGAGAACGTACAACACTGTATTGCTCGGTTAATTTATCTATGCGCGCTTTACGACGCATCCCTGCGGTATCAATGAGGACATAATGCTTCCCATCTTGTTCAAAGGGAGTATCTATGGCATCCCGGGTTGTTCCCGGAATGTTACTGACGATAACCCTGTTTTTCCCGAGCATCATATTAACCAAGGACGATTTTCCGACATTTGGCCGTCCAATAACAGAAATCCGGATCACATCAGAATCATACTCTTCTTCAGTATTCTTTGGTAAATTTGAAATCACCAGGTCAAGCAAATCACCGGTATTCAGACCATGTACTGCCGAAATGGGAATTGCTTCTCCTAAGCCCAAACTTAAGAAGTCGTAGAGTTGGCCTTCAACTTGTTCAAAATTTTCTACTTTATTCGCAGCGAGTAAGACCGGTTTTCCAGACCGTCGCAAAGTACGAGCAATCAGCTCATCATCCGGCGTAGGAGGTAATCGGGCGTCCACCACAAAAACTACGATATCCGCTTCTTCCATGGCAATTTCCGCTTGCCGGCGCATCTGAGCGGCGATTGGCGTCCCTTCATCTTTAAATTCTATTCCCCCGGTATCAATCAAGGCAAACTTATGTCCCAGCCACTCCGCATCGCGATAAAGTCGGTCTCTCGTCACGCCAGGTATATTTTCCACGATGGCCACAAGTCCGCCGGTGATGCGATTAAATAACGTTGACTTGCCGACATTCGGGCGTCCCACGATGGCTACAACGGGTTTACTCACAGCATTCCACCTCCAAAGAATATCCGATCACATGTTCTAAGAATGAAAGCCCATCGTTTTCGACGATACGCGCCTTGCCATTAACCTTTTCTTCCAACCATTGCACGCTCAGATCGTCGAGAAAGATGTCTTCATCGGCCTTAAGCATAACACGCGGGATAAGAAACTCACCACCCAACAAATCTCCTAATTGACGGGCTACATCCTGAGCCGTAATTAAGCCCGCAGCCGTGACGGATGAACCAAAAAAATCATTGCGGATCGCGTGGACCGTGAGCTTCAAACCACTTACTTGCTCCATCAAACGGTCCCGCCACAGTTCAAAAAAGCCTTTAGCTGATGTTCCGGTAATAAGATGCACATGACGTTCTATTATTGCTTCCGGCAATTTCCTCCAGGCAACTTCCAGCTCAGTAATAAATTTCCGGACCATTCCCACCCCATTTTCTAATTGCGGAAAATCATCATAAAGTGTAGCCTCAGGAAACTCTCGTCCGGCCAAAACGTAAAATTCATCGGCGAAATAGACAAGATGTCGGCCCGTCTGCTCAAAGAAGCGCTTTTGCCACCTCTCCGCCTGATCCAAGACCTTGTTCGCTTCAGCCGACAAGAATCCGCGCAGTGGTGTAAGCTGTTCGCGGTAGCGAGTTAACCCCACCGGGACTACAGCAATCGATTGTACCGCAGGATAGAGTTCAGCTAACCGTTCGATTGTTTCCCTCAACACATCTTCGTCGTTATAATCCGGGACTAAGACAACCTGAGCATGGACGACAATTCCAGCCTCAGCCAAACGTTTGATTTGTTCCGGCAGCTTTCCCGCTTGCGGGTTTTTCATAAGACAGACCCGAACCTCTGGATTCCAGGCGTGAACAGAAATATAAAGCGGACTTAGATGCATTCGAAAAATTCGTTCTAAATCCTGCTCACTCAAATTAGTCAGGGTGATGAAACTCCCCTGGGTCAGCGATAAGCGGTAATCGTCATCTTTAGCATAAAGCGTTGCCCTCATCCCTTTGGGCATTTGCGCAATAAAACAAAACATACAATTATTACGACATACCTTTAGCCCCTCGGCACTTATTGTCTCTACCTCTAACCCTAAGAATTCCCCAGGACCCTTCTCTATGTCAATCTCCCACAGCTCACCACTTGGTTTTTCAATAAGCAGAGTATATTTTTCTTCCGAGATGCCAAACTGAAAGTCAATGATATCGTTAAGTTCTTCTTCATTCACACTAAGAACGCGATCTCCGACTTGAATCTCCATTTCTTCAGCAATACTCCCAAGGTCAACCGCTGCAACCACAAGCCCCCTAGGCAATAAATTCCATCCTCCTGACATTCCAGATCAGATCATATCATCCCAGCCAATAATCGTTCCCAGGTACTACAAAATTCACACACCTGCTACAGGAGTTCTTGTTCTTCTGAAGATTCGTAGACTTTTCCTCCATTCGCAGGCAACAGCTGTTCGACGATCTCCGTTTCTCTTTCTTTTTCAAAATAATACAGCCATGCCAGACGAAGTCCTGCCCAAACTGTGAACAAGCCCACACCGAAATTCCAAACAAATGGATCAGGGAAATCCGCAAGTCTCACAATCCCCTCATAAGTAAAACGCCTGAAGACTTGGTTCAAAAGGACGCTCCCTGTAAAAGCAGCGGCCGTTCCCCAAAAGGAGTGCGCGGTCAACCAGGCGGCAAAGACCGGTACAACGGTATAAACCCAAGATTCGTAGGGAATAACCCCAGGTGCATTCACGAGAAAAAGCGTTTCCATGCTTAAGACAAAGCTTGTCAAGAGGAGCGGTAAGATCCGCCGTTCAGCACGTTGCCAAGCCCATGCCCAAAAAGCCAGCATGACCGCCAGACGCGCGTAGTGCCAGTGCCAAAGTGTTGTCGAAGGAAAAACTACCTCTCCACATTTTCCTAGCAGCCAGGTGCCCAGCAGCATCAGAAAAAACCGTCGAGAGGCTCGTTTTTCGGTCCAAGCAGCAAGTGCTAAGAAAAGAATCACCCATTCTCCATAGGGGAAATCCAAATGAACCCCTCCTTAAACGGACCCCATACTCATATTATTCCCGTTTAGGCGGAGTTTACACCGAGACGTTGCGCAGGTTCGTTGCAGTATGGCTTGATGGAGCTCTATTACGATAACGGGATATATTTAAGATCAAACCAAGCTCAATCAACGTAATAACCAGGGAACTCCCACCATACGAGATTAATGGCAGGGTAATCCCTGTTACCGGTAAGACGCCGGTCACAACTGACAGGTTAACTGCTGTCTGAATCGCCAACGAGGAGGTCAGTCCAAAACCAAGGAGCCGTCCAAAGCGATCCGGACATTCACGAATCACTCGGTATGCCCGGGCATATAACGAAATAATGAGGCACAATAAAAACAGGGTACCCACAAAGCCCAGTTCCTCCCCGACAATGGCGAAGATCATATCTGTATGGTTTTCTGGTAGAAAACCGTATTTTTGCATACTCCGACCCAAGCCAACACCAAACAAGCCGCCCGAGCCAAAGGCAATCTCGGCGTTTGTAATCTGGTATCCGATATTATCAGCATATTTCCAAGGATCAAACCAGGCCAAAATTCTATCCCATTGATAATGAACGGCTTGAAACTGAGTGCGCCAAATCAGATAGTAGAGCGGTAGTCCAAATGCCGGACAAGCCAACAGAAACCAGAACGTCGGAAGTTCCGTCTGAAATAACATAACAGCACCGGTCGCTGCTAATACAAGCGTCGTCCCTAAATCAGGCTGTTTGTAAACGAGGCCCAAAACGAGAATCGAAACTGGAATCAGTATTCCCAGCGGGGTGAGCCAATTTTTCCCACGTTTGATCGGATATCGGTCCAGAATGTGCGCGTAAAACAACACCAAAGCCAATTTAGTGATTTCAGAAGGCTGAACATTAATTCCCATAATCTTAATCCAACGGGCAGAGCCGGACGTCGCATCCCCTGCGTCCGTACATACTAACGCAATAAGTAAGCCGATACTAATAAGGATGCCCACTCCTGCGAACCGACGCCAAAACTTATAAGGAACTTTAATGACTACAATCGCAAAAAGAGAACCGATGAGTGTCCACTTCATTTGTTTGAAAACATAGAAATACGTATTTTGTGTAGCATTAAACCCTCTCACTGCCCCGGCACTCAAGACCATAATTAAGCCAAAGGCTATGAGGGCAAGTGTTATAAATAAGATAGGAAAATCAATAGGCCGAGTTGGTTTTAGTTTAGACATCTTCATCCCTAATCATGATCTTTATCCAAAGCATCATTGATAGTTTCTGAATTGTTTTCAGATTGCGAGACAATCGCTTCGTTATCACCTGCTTGAGCAATGTCTTTGACCATCTCGCGCATACTTAGGCTTAACCGTTTCGCCTCCGGCTTACATTCAATAACCTTGGCACTAACCTGATCCCCGACCTTCAGCACCTCTTCTACTTTATTGACGCGATGATCCGCTAATTGCGAAATATGAAGTAATCCATCCACCCCATCTGCAAGCCCCACAAAGGCGCCAAACGGAACGATGCGCACCACAACTCCTTTTACAATGGAATCTATCGGATATTTTTCGGCCACCCGAACCCACGGATTTTCTTGAAGCTGTTTAAGCCCTAAAGATAGTTTTCCGGTATCGTGTTCAAATTTTAATACTTGGACTTCCACTACGTCCCCCGTTTTAAGTATCTCCGAGGGATGCCGGATGCGGGCGTAGGCCATTTCCGAAATATGAAGCAGTCCATCAAGCCCACCGATGTCTACAAATGCACCAAAATCGGCTATCCGTCGCACGACCCCAGTCACAATATCGCCGACTTGAAGGGTCTCTAATAAATGTCTGCGTTTATTCGCCTGCTCTTCTTCCAAAATAATTTTTTGGGAAAGAACCACTTTCCGTTTGGCAGGATCAAATTCAATGATTCGAAGACGAAGGGTTTGACCTAAAAACTGGTTCAGGTCTTCGACATAACCGAGTTGGAGTTGTGAGGCAGGAACAAAACCACGTATTCCCACATCAACCAGCAAACCGCCCTTGACAACCTCAACGACTTTTGCTTGAATCTCCTCTTTACTCTCAGCGAACTTTTCCAGTCTTTCCCGTGCTTGTTCTTCATCCGCTTGCCGTTTAGAAAGGACGGTATACCCTTCTTCATTTTCAACACGAATTACCACTGCGGCAACTTCATCTCCTATGGATAGGAGGTCCTCCGCGCGTATTTGGCGGATCCCCTTTTCGTCGGTAAATGGGATGATACCCTCTGATTTCCAACCAATATCCACGAATATCTCATCATTTGTTATTTTAACGACCTTACCAGTCACCCTGGCTCCCAGGTGAACATTTTGAAAACTCCCTAACCAATTGGCCATATCCATTTCATTTTCATTCATTTCGAACATTGTTTGATAAACCTCCTCAATTATCCAATCTGGTGAAGAAGCCCCTGCAGTTAAACCCGCACTTTTTGCTTCTTTAAACCAGTCAGCTTCTAATTCCTCCGCTGTTTCGATCAAATATGTTTTCGTGAGTTCCGCACAAATACTCGCTAATTTTTGAGTATTTGCACTATTACGCCCACCCACAACTACCATGACATCAACTGTTTGCGCTAACTCACGAGCAGCCTTTTGTCTTTCTGCCGTTGCGTTACAAATCGTGTTGTGCACGGTAAGGTCTTCAGTATGGAGTTTTAGCTCTTCGACAATCCCTGCAAAACTTTCCGCGAGTTGGGTTGTCTGTGCTAAAACGGCTAGTTGCGGGTAAAACGGAAGTTCTTTGGCTTCCTCGAGCGTTTGAAGGGATAAAGCCTGTTTTCCTGCCCACCCCAGAATTCCCTGTACTTCCGGATGAAGTTTGTCTCCCATGACAATTACTTGCTGCCCCCTCCGAGCAGACTCTGCAGCCAGTCGTTGAGCTTTCTGAACAAAAGGGCACGTCGCATCCACCACTTGAATTCCTATATTTTCAGCCCCCTGATAGACACTGGGTCCTACACCATGGGACCTGATAATCAGGGTTTGTTCAGCTAATACCTCATCCAAGGCCTGAACAACATGAATTCCTTGCTCCGCCAAGCGTTTTACAACCTGTTGATTGTGAATGAGTGGTCCGAGGGATACTGCCGATGAAGTTTCCACTGTCCGTTCCGCCATATCCAAGGCGCGCTTAACACCAAAACAAAAACCAGCTTTTGCCGCCAGTTTGACTTTCATAACCATTGACCTCCATAGATCTCCATAATAATCGTAAAGCATAAGTTCTCTACTGTGTTCTTAAAATCCTGCTATTTTGAAGGAGTTTATATCGATAAATCACTTTCCTTTCGCTAATTAAGATAAGGTCATCTTCCAGCCTCCTGCGTCAACGCTACAATTTTAGCTGCCGTTTCTTCCACACTCAAACCCGTGGTATCAAGAATGACAGCATCTTGGGCTGGCTCCAGCGGCGAAACCTCTCGTTCAGTATCCTGTCGATCCCGTTTTCGCATATCTTGAGCGACTTCTTCAAAAACCACATTTTTTCCCGCTTTCACGAGCTCCCTCCATCGGCGATTTGCCCGTTCCTGTTGTGATGCGGTTAAAAAGATTTTAAGAGAGGCTTCTGGCAAAACATGTGTACCTATATCACGCCCATCCATAACTACTCCCCCTCGCTCTGCCTCCCTGCGCTGCAATTCAACCAAACGTTCCCTAACCCCCGCATAAGCTGCAACGGTAGAAACTGCGCGAGAAATTTCCGGACTTCTAATCACCTGTGTAACATTCTCCCCATCACACCAGACCGTTCCTTCATCCGTATGATCCAGAACAACCTCCGCCGTTTTGGCAATTTGACTTACGTTAAGTTCGTCTTCAAATTGAACTTGGTTTATTAGGACTTTATAAGTGATTGCCCGATACATAGCCCCGGTATCCACATAGAATAGATTCAACTGCTTGGCTACAAGCTTAGCTACCGTACTTTTACCGGCACCTGCAGGACCATCGATGGCAATTTGCAATACCTGTTGTTGTTTTTGCTTCACACAAAATGCTCCTTTTCTTTAAATCGGTAAGCTTGCTGCAATCAATGTCGCAACTATGTTATTTAACCCATGTAACGCTATCGCAGGGTAGAGCGATTTATACTTATCATAAAGGTAAACTAAGACCATTCCTAAGATAAAGCGCGGGAAAAATCCGTAGGCTTGGAAATGAAGAGCGGAAAAAATCATAGCGCTGAGCACAGCTGAGGTCCATTTTCCTAAGTACGCTTGCAAGCATCCAAAAATAATCCCCCTAAATAACGTTTCTTCCACCATGGGAGCTAATACGCCCGCAATAACCAAATTCAGAATCAAGGAATACCATGTGGCTTGTCCTAATAATTTGACATAAACATCTGTATCGGAAGGGGTTAAACCATGCCGGTAGAGAAAAATTGCATAACTAATATTTATAATCCAGGTTAAAGCATATAATTTCAAGATCTTTGGCAGTAATTTTTTAAGCGGCACAGAACGCCAACCAAAATCCGCCCATTCCCAGTGCCGGATTCTTTTCATGGTCCAAATCAAGAGGGCAAGAGATAACTGCGTCAGAAACGCGTTAAGATACATTAAAAAGCGTTCATAAGGCCAGCGCTCCATTAACCAGAAGGTTCCAAAAGCCAATATAATATAAATGCACACAATCCCGCCTAAAACTATAACCAGATCTACCCAACTCAAGTAACGTTTCAGAAGAAAATTCGATTGGATTTCTTCATTCATTGACATACCTCCAAAATAATTTCCTTAAATTCCCTGGATGAATATAGTTAAAAAAAGCCATCCTAAGAACAAAAGAAAGGAGGAGTTACTATGTTTTATCATCAAAAACACACTCATACCCATGGGTTTCTCTTTATACTTAGTTTATTGGCAGCTTTCTTACTCGGTCGAAAATCTGAACAGTATGGTTTTACTATTATATCACGCAGGTGTGGATGTAATCCCGATGAAGAGGATAAGCAGGATATAAAGAACGACCCCGACATTTCCGCACAGAGCTAGCCCCAATTACCTCCAAATTGATGTATATTCCTCATATCCATTAACTTAATTCCAGTATAACTTACTTTCACCAATAAGTAATCGCCCTACGTGGTGTACCATAACCGAAACTCCGAGATTATTCCCGGAGTTTCCTATTTTATACTAGTCAGAGCTCCTCTTCAATCGTTACCAACTTTATTCACTACCGAATGGGCTTAAAATTCTTTACCTTGTATATCACAAGTAAATTTGGGTAATAAAAAGCGTGTTCCTGCGTCAATATTATTGAAGGCTTAAAGCCCATATTCTTAAAGCCCATATTCTTAAAGCCCATATTTAGCTAACTTTCCATAAAACGCCGAGCGACTTATTTTGAGAAGCCGGGCTGCAGCACTTTTATTTCCATTCGCTTTTCTCAGGGCTTCCAAGAGAATTTCCTTATCAACATCACCTAATAGTCTACGGTAGGTTGATGGTTCCAGCGGCTCGTTAGGTTCCACGGTTCTCCAGGAGCTCATAGGCTCTATGCGGGCTATGGGTTCCAGCCCCAACCGCACAATTTGGGTTGGAAGATCCTCGAGCCCAATTTCCCCTTCCCAAACATAATTGGCGGCTCTCTCAATAGCGTTTTCCAGTTCCCGAATGTTTCCAGGCCAAGCATAAGATTCTAAAGCATTTTTGGCCCGGGAATTTATTCCGATGACATTTGAGCCTAAAATTCGGTTGTATTTTTCAATAAATGATTCAGCTAAAATCAGAATATCTTCAGAACGCTCGCGTAGCGCAGGCAAATTAAATTCGATGACATTGAGACGATAGAAAAGATCCTCGCGAAAAGCGCCCATCGCGATCCTTTTCCGTAAATCTCGATTCGTGGCAGCAATAATTCGCACATCAACCCCGCGAATGCTTTGTCCGCCCACCCGGATAAATTCTTTTTCCTGTAACACCTGTAAAATTTTAACTTGAATCGACAGCGGCATATCCCCAATTTCATCCAGAAAAATTGTCCCGCCATCCGCACGCTCAAAATAGCCCGATTTTCCCTTTTTAGACGCTCCGGTAAAGGAACCTGGGGCATAACCAAACAGTTCCGATTCTAATAAGGTTTCCGGTATAGCTGCACAATTCACTTTGATAAAAGGATGTTTCATCCTAGGACTCGCAGCATGAATGGCATGGGCAAAGATGTCCTTGCCAACTCCACTTTCCCCGGTCAACAGGACCGTCGAACTACTGCGTGCAATGCGTTGGGCGTCCTTTTTCATCTTATTGAACTTTGGATTTTTAGAGACAATATGATCAAAACTCCTAATCTCTGCTCCCCGTTTTTCCAGTTCATTGCGATAATATTGAACCTGTTGATTTAACGAAAACCATTTTCGAGCGATCTCTTCAGTGAGCACATTATCTTCAAGATAGACTGTACTCACCACCCCCGTTATCCCAATTCCATTGTTCTCTTCTTGCGTAATTGGGATGTGAGAAACAATACAGTTTCTCCCTTTTATGACACATTCGTCAACTTCGGCTGTACCTGTTTTCAGGACTTGAGCCGGACTTTTCGTTTGGAGTAAAGCATCCACCGGTCTGCCTGTGATATTTGCAGAGGGTTCTGCGAGCAGCTGACTGGCCCTCTCATTGACAAATCTTACCGTACCTGTCATATCCGAAACAAACACACCATCCGAAGAAGCGCTGAGAACTCCACTAAGGGTTGACTGCAATTCTTTGACTATTTTCAGTTCCTGGGCAATTTGAATAGCGTACGAGATGTCCAAGAGCGCAATGCTTGTTCCGATTGGTACTTCTCCTTCCAGGATCGGTACTTGATTTACAATCACATGCACGGATTTCACGATTTGTCTTATACCTAAGCGGCGTTTCTTGGAAACCGTAATCTCCGGGAGGATCTCTTTGAGACTAATTCCTTTAACCTCTGATGCCCTAAGTCCAAACATTCTTTCAGCGGCGGGATTAATCCGCAATATTAATTCCTCACGATTAATAATAACGATCCCCTCGGAATTAGCCCGAAATAATGATTCAAGCAGAGCAGAGGAAGTCATGATCACATTCAGGCTTTCGCGCAGATATTCTGCGGTGCCTATCATTCCTACCACTTTATTCGAGCCATCCACGACAACAACATAATCAACCCGACTTCGATTGATTCTCACTACGAGTGATATTTCATCATAGGTGAGATCCGATGATACAAAAACGGGATCAAAAACCACGTACGCATTGCATGGATCATCAAGGCTTAAGCCATCTAATAACGCCTTAAATAACCTTTTTTTCGGAAAGACGCCAATAAGGTTTTCATCCTCGCCAACGACCGGAAGCGTATTCAATTTATATTTATGGAAATGCCGAATCACGGTTCGGAGGGAATCACCTAAATGAAGAACCTCAAATTGTTTATTCATCATCTTCTCGACAATTAACCACGAAGCAGAATCCAAAACATTGAAAATATCCATTTTACTTCTTCCTTCTGTAGGTCATGACAATTTCCGCTGAAATATCCCCAAGTGCCCCCAGCGGAATAACAACTTACGAATCCCTGGCATAATGATTTCTACCCAGACTCAGGTCTTCCGCCATAAACTCCTCCATCGAGCCGTCAGGGAAACCGACGATCAGCCCTCCTCTTGCGCTGATATCTACTGCCCGTCCCTGCTCAGGACCACTATCCCTATTGATGGATACATCCCTACCCAAGGTTACATTGTTATCGATCCATTTCATTCGAAGATAGGAATGTCCTCCGTGCAGAAAACTCTGATAGTGCCCCTCCCAAGAGCTAATAAACTGCTGCAGTACTTTCCAACGCGAAACATTTTGTCCTAATTCCATCCTCAGTGAAGTACTCGATTCCCGGCAATCTGGAGGAAGTTGATGGGCATCGAGATTAACATTAATGCCAACCCCCATAATGACGTATTCGAGAGCATTTTCAGTAAAACTACTTTGGGCGAGTATGCCGCAGACCTTTTTGCCACGTATGACTATGTCATTGGGCCATTTAATTCCCGCTGCACAGCCTGTCGTTTTTTTAATAGTTTCGGCAACGACCACCCCACATAGGAGTGTGAGCTGAGGAATTAACTGCCTATCGATTTCAGGCCTTAAGACCATAGACAGCAAAATGCCCTGGCCTGCCGGACACACCCACTGGCGTTGCAACCTTCCCAGGCCGGAAGTTTGCGTCCTGCTCAGTACGATGGTACCTTCTGAAGCTCCGGAGCGAGCCAATAGTTGAGCCACCCTGTTGGTTGACGTTACTTCCCGATAAAGAAATACCTCCTTACCCATCCAATGGATCAATTTATGGGGCAAGGCAGCCTCTCCATGGACCTTCTCCTCTATTGTTGCCATATTCCCGAAATCCACCTCAATCCCCTTATTTTAAGCATATATACCTTATTGCCCGTATAGCTGCCGCCTATTTATTATTACCACATCTTGTTCCAGAAGTAAACGGAACTACAGACGCAACAACCTAAGCGCATTACCACCAAGAATATTTTCTACACCCTCCGCCGGTAACGGTAACTTACGGATAGCTTCCATATTGTGCTTGATCCTGGACATACCCGGCCAATCGCTGCCAAAAATGACTTTAGCCGTGTTGCGAGCAAGTTCAGGAAAATAGGTCAACAGTTTGGCCGGAGGAAGACCGGCCAGCTCCATATAGACATTAGCGTGCAGTTTAGAGAGAAAGAAAGCCCTGTCGTACCAGAACCCCCGACCCGAGTGAGCCATAACCAGATTTAAATTCGGGAAATCTACCGCCACATCATCCAAGTGCAGCGGATCTCCATACTTTAGGCGAGAACCCCGAAAAATTGATGATCCGGTATGAATCAGGATGGGAATGCCTAAATCCTGGGCAGCTTGGTAGAGCGGGTAGATTCTCTGATCGTTGAGGTAGTAATGTTGGTAGGTGGGATACAATTTTAACCCCCGGAAACCCTCATCTTCAACTTTGTGGCGCAGTTCGTCACCCAAGTTAGAGAAAATATAAGGATTAACGTCACAAAATGGTACCAGCCTCGACCGACCCCGACAGAAGTCTCTCACTTGCTCATTCGTGCAGACCCCCGTAGTAATAGGACTCAACTCTGCAAGCACGCAGGCATAATCAACTCCTTCTGACGTTAACAGTTCTTCAAAAGCTCCCGGGTCATTATAATGCTTAATATAGTCCTCAAACCCTACCGGATGAGCTTGCTTCAACCACTCAGTTACCCACGGCTGGTAAGAGGTATATAACCCCAGATGCACATGAAAATCGACCCGCAGCTTAGGGGATTTTTGGTCCGCAATTTCAAGTGTCAAATGTTTCCATCTCCTTTCATTATACAAGATCATTTAGAAGCGCAGACCTTCTCCAGGTTGTTAACGCTAAAACAATACTGAAACGTTACAAACTCGCGTTAGTCAACACGAGTTTGTTAGCATCCTAATCCTCCCGAGGAAAGGAGTATAGAGTATAGAAAATATGTTTAAATGGAAAGTCGCCCTGAGCACGGTTCACCCATAAAATACAGCAGCTTTCATTATTACTTTGTTGGCTATAGTGCGCTTCATTATTATAAACTAGTCGGGGTCGGCTTGTAACCCGTAAGTTCATGATTTTCCCGTTAATATACGGTACCCTTAAACGGAACACATGTTCTATTTAAGGGTGGTGGCATATGATACCTGCCTGCATTATGAACCCTGACGTTTATACAGCCCGAATCCCCCGCAAAAACCAATATTATCGGTGCGTGGAAACACATTTTGAGGAACTGGCAGCTTCAGCGGCATAGATGTCTATTTATTATAAATTAAAGTATTAAAAATAAGTGCAAAAAGGAGGTCTTTTGCAAAACCCCCTTTTTATTCTTCAGTTAATCTTAGAAATCAGGAGTTAAAACAATTCTCTTCATTAATTTGCCGGCATGAGTCTCTTCGAAAGCGGTGGCGATCTGGCTCATCGGCCGTACGTCTACGAATGGTTCAACCTTGATTTTTCCATCCAAGACCATTTTCAGGACTTCGGGGTAGTACTTGGGCAGGCAGCCCCATGTCCCTTCGATTTCGGCGTCAAAGGCCATCAGCTTGGAGATCATGTATTCAATTTTCTGCATGCCGAATCCGACAACCATCATTTTGCCCACAAAGGAAAGGAAATTCAGGGCAATTTCCTGGCCCATTTTTGTCCCGGTGGACTCGAAGATTTTCCACCCTACGTTGTGAGGCAGACCATTAGCCTTGCAGTAGGCACGGAATTCTGCAGTAATGGCTTTCATGTCTTTGTCCTGCGTGCTGATTGCACAGGTTGCGCCGAAGCTTAAAGAACGCTCCAGCTTTTCCTGGTTGCGGGCAATGGCTACTACCGCCTTTGCGCCCATAGCGCCTGCAAGCTGGGTCAAGTAGCTGCCGACTCCGCCCGTTGCGCCGGTTATCATTACAAGATCCCCTTCCTTAACACCGGCTTTAACTAACGCCTGGTAGGGGGAGGTAATCGCATCCGCCACTACAGCCAGCCACTCCAAAGGCATGCCTTTTCTGTCTCCGACTAAGCAAAGGTCCTCTGCGGGAACAGGGATATGGCTAGAGAAGCCGCCGTACATGCCCAGGCTGTTGCCGGGCATTTTCTGCGCCAAGCAACGGTTGCCCCTGCCGGAAGCGCAGATTGCACATTTATTGCAGCCCATGACTGCCGGAATAATAACTTCCTTGCCGACCAGATTGTCTGGTCCTGCAACAACCGTACCGCTGATCTCGTGTCCGAGGGTCAGAGGGGGTTTGTTGACGGTTGGTACGCCATCATAAAAATAGCCAACGTCAGTGTGGCAAACGCCGCAAGCTGCGACTTTCACCAACGCTTCACCCGGCTGCAGTTCCGGAACGTCAATGCTCGTCTTCAGTAATTTACCGGGTTCAACCATTTGCCATGTGTCAATCTTTGAAGGTATACCCATTATAATTTCCTCCTTATAACTTTTTAACTTTACTACCTAAAACTTAAGGTCGGCCGCTTATTTCGCGGTTTACTTGCCCTGCCAGACCGGACGCCTTTTTTCATTATAGATTGTCTTAAATTGCCTGTCAAGTGGATTAGGTTATTCTTTCCATGGTAGAACCCTTACCCCTGTTCGATAACAATACCCTGGTCAACTTCAAAATTTTTAAGTGAAAATAACCTTCTTTTGTCGGATATCTACAATACCCTTTTGGGTAATGCGCACATACGGTAAACCAGTAAAGCCTAAAAAGCCCAGTCCAAAAATCGGATCATCCCATGGACAACCTTTTTCTTGTAAGAACGTATTCAGCTTTGTTATGTCCTGTGCTAACTCTTCTAAATCAGCAGTGGATAAAACCCCACCAATCTTCATAGGTAACTCTGTAACAAGTTGACCGGCTTCATAGATAACGATTCCGCCGCCCAACTCCAACATGCGGTTAGCCGCTAAAGCCATATCCTGCTCATTGTTACCTACCGCCATGGGGGAATGAGTCTCATGGGCAATACTACTAACAATTCCCCCGACCACAGCACCAAAACCTGTGAGCAGTCCTGTTAGCCAAGAATTCCCGTCTGCCGACCACAAAGATATTTTCAAAAGATCGGGACTTCCCTGTATTTCTACCTGACCGTTATGAACCGGCAGAGTAAGATTTACAGGTTGCGTAATGGTCTTACTAATCATCTTGATACATGGAATTTCTGCCGTATCCCCCACTGATTTGATCGAAAAGTCCTCAGGTTTAACAGGCGTTCGGGGTATTCTACCTTCCCGCCAATCCTGTGCCCTGACTTCAGGAAACATGGGGATATCAGTTGTTAATTCACCTTTATGGGCGACTGCTTTACCTCCGACCCATATGGTCTCCGGTAAAGGATTTTCGAGGTCTTCTACCAAAAGCATATCTGCTAAACGTCCTGGGGCAATGCCGCCAATATCATTATCTAGCCCTAAATAAGTTGCGGGATTGATCGTAACCATTTGAATAGCTTTCAGAGATGGAATCCCAAATTTCACCGCCTCAGAAACTAAATAATTCAAATATCCGTATTTTAAAACGTCCTGAGGACTGAACCAGTCAGGACTGAGCATTACCCTGCTGGTGTCGAGATGAGGATTTTTGGTAATCAATTCTGATAAAGGTTCCAAGTCAGCGCGGATTGAACCATGCCTGAGGATCGTATACAAACCCAACCTGAGGCGATCTAAAGCTTCCGCAGCTGTAACACTTTCGTGGCAGGATGTGAAACCACAGGATATCAAGGCATTAAGCTTTTCATGGGAACATCCGGCCATATGACCCTCAATCCGTTTCCCTTGTTCCCGAGCATAAACCAGTTTGGCAATAAACTCCCGTTCCAGTTCCATGAGCCTGCCCCAACACGTTACTTCACTTACAGCCAGAACCCTGGGATTTGCAAGAAACGACGCTACTACATCCTGAGTAAAAACATCCTCGCCTTCAAATTCAGGTAAGGGTGGGAAGACCGCCGGCGCAGCCAGGTAATAACGGAACGGAATGTCCGCAGTGGCGTCTAACATAAGTTTCAAACCTTTAGGTCCTAAGGCCCCACAAATATCATGGCTATCTGTAAGCATACCAGTAGTTCCCGTAGGTAAGATCTTTTTAGCCAAAGCCAGAGGATTGGAAATAAAATCAGCGTGGCCGTGAACATCAATAAACCCCGGTAAAAGGTACATCCCCTTACCGTCAACGACCTCTGTTGACGGTCCAATTTTTGCCCCAGGACCCACGTATGCAATTCGGCCCTGCCAAACAGCTACTTCCTGTCCCCTCAGAATTTCGCCTGAATATACATTAACTAAGTGGATATTCCGGATAATAAGCTCGGGAAATATTCTACCTAAGGCTACCTTGATAAGGCCTTCTCTGGTATTCAACACTTTTGTCATCTCCCAAATTATGTTTGTTTACCAGGAACTGAGAACACACCCATAGGCTCACGAGCCACTTCCTCCCCTGAGCCATCCTTACATCCGCAATTAGTTGTCAACTGTTCACCTACTTTCTCCTCTAAATGACTAAGTTACTAGATACTTAAACCTCAACTATCGATAAACTGACAATTTACCGCTATGATAAACTGAAAATCTACCGCTAATCGCTTTTTTATGCAAATATCATGCCCGTTTCGCTTACTGTCATACCATTTGAGTATCAATCTGCTGACATTGCTATTTTAACCGTCAAAAAGCAACTGTCAACGGATTATCGCCAGTCAATTTGTCTAAAGTTCTTCATAGGGGAATGCTAAACCCCACTGCATATTTGCAGTGGGGTTTAGCATTCCCCTTGCAAAAAGTCTGTTTGGATCAGAGTTTGTCCCGAATCATATTTGCATCATAATAATGCGAATCTGATTCGGTTGTTAATTCACTTAGCTGGAGGCAGAACTTTTACAATTCCAGCTTAGAATGAAAACATATATGTCTGAATAAATATTGCATGCAGAGCTTTAAGTGAAAGGGGACTTTCTGAATGTCCAATGCACATATTAAAAAGATGTTTCCCGGTGCCCTTACCTCTCAAGGGTTTTACTCATTCTACCATTACATGATTCAACAAAATGCTAACCAAATATTCGTTCTCAAAGGGGGGCCGGGTGTAGGTAAATCAACGTTTATGAAAAAGATTGGGCAAACTATGTTAGATCTCGGCTACGATATCGAATACCATTGTTGTTCCTCAGACAATAACTCAATTGACGGGGTGGTTATCCCAAATTTTAAGATTGCTTTATTAGATGGAACAGCTCCCCATATCGTGGATCCTAAAAACCCGGGTGCCGTAGATGAAATCGTTAATCTCGGTGAATATTGGGACGAAGCTCTGATCAAGCAGTCCAAACAAGAGATTATATCCTGTAATGCAAAAATAAACGGTTATTTTCAAAAGGCGTACTTTGCCTTACAAGAAGCTAAGATCGCCTTAGAAGAATGGAAATCCTACACAAAACCTTATCAGGATTGGACCAAAATTAACCAGATGACATTGCGGATTGAGAAAGAAATTTTTATTTCTGCGCCAAAAGCCCTAGGGAATGAACGGCATCTCTTCGCATGGGCTCATACACCACAAGGAAAAACAGAATTCATCGATACGCTGCTATATGATACGGATACGCTCTATATGCTAATAGGCCAACCAGGGATTGGTAAATCCACCTTTCTTGCTCGAATAGCCGAGCGAGCATCGATTTACGGCTTGGATGTTCAGTACTATCACAATACCCTTGATCCTGCAATGCTGGATCTCATCATCCTTCCGGAACCTCGGATTGCTTTCGTTATTAACTCTGAGCCCTATTCCTACACTCCGAAGTTTGATGGGAAAATTATTACGTTAAATTTCGAGCAGAGCCTTAATGTGGCTCAACTCATGGAAGACTGCGGAGGGGAGCTCCAAGATTGTCAACATCGGGTAAACCAGCATATTACGCGAGCACGGAAGCATTCGGAAAAAGCGAAGGCAACCCATGATTTACTCGAAACATATTATGTGCCAGCCATGAACTTCTCTGATATTGAAAAGAAGCTGAATTCCATACTCCAAAGGATCCTTGCTTTTGAAGAACAACCTGCTGTTGCACCAATGACAACCATTTACCCATAATAAATTTATTCTAATATTTAATTCCCCTTTCCTTTAATTCATGCAACTTATTTTGAGAACATTCCTCGCACCTAAACTCTGGGTTTTTATCTTGTGTTTTATCGTAATTTGTCGTTTTAACTAATCTAAAGCCCTTTGAAACCTGACCACAATCAACGCATTTTATTTTTTCCTGAATTTCCCAGAGTGGATAATAGACATTATTTTTAAATATATATCTATCGACCCAGAAGAATATTAGTGCACCTATAAAATTTGCAACTATAGTTTTGATCGTAATATTAAAATTCATATAATACATACATAGCGCTAAAATCGGTGTACTGCATTGCCAACGTATGATGTAGAATACATACTTTTTAAGCATTATTATCTAATCCTTTCTTTATCCCACAACTTCTATTATCTAAGCTTCTTAATGGTCATTATATCTATTAACGGACCAGTTTATCAATACAGCCTCCCCGCATGGTCTGTACCAGAGACTGGATGCACTATCGTCTCCGAAAAGAGTTTTTCGCCTGGATGAGTACAGGCTTTTCTACCTCTTTTTGGGTACGCACTGCTGAAAGGCAAAAAAATGATTGAATTGTATCATAATAAGTAATAAAATTAAATGATTATTGAGATCATTAGGAGGCTGTATTTATGATAGAAATTGCTTTAACCAAAGTAGAAAAAGTGGGCTCTTTACCCATCGACAATGAACTCGGTTTTGGAAGAATTTTTACTGACCACATGTTTGTAATGAACTATCTGACGGGAAAAGGTTGGCATTCCCCGCGCATCATTCCTTATGCTGATTTTCCTGCCAGTCCTTCGATGATTGCCTTACATTATGGTCAAGCAATTTTTGAAGGAATGAAAGCTTTTCGCTCCGATGACGATCGTCTTCGGGTATTCAGACCATATGAATATTTGAACCGGTTTAACCGCTCTGCCCGATTTCTTAACATTCCCCAAATGGATGTTGAACAAATCCATACGGCATTATTTAAACTTTTAGCTTTAGAAAAGGACTGGATTCCAGGTAAGCTTGGTACTTCCCTTTATATCAGACCCTTTGTTGTCGCTGATGAATCGCAACTTGGCGTCAAGGTAGCGGACAGCTATAAATTATTTATTATTCTTTCCCCAGTCGGTGCTTACTATAAAACCGGCTTTAATCCCATTAGCATTAAAGTTGAAGATAAATATGTCCGGGCTACTAAAGGCGGGCTAGGTGAAGCGAAAACACCGGCTAATTACGCCATGAGTTTAGCCGCACAACAAGAAGCTTACGCTGAAGGTTTCGGACAAGTTCTCTGGTTGGATGCTGTCCACCGCAAATATATTGAAGAAGTAGGGACCATGAATATTCTCTTCAAGATTAATGGTGAAATCATTACACCGGCCCTCAACGGCAGTATATTAGGGGGCATAACCCGTAAGACCGTCCTGGAATTATGCCGAAGCTGGGGGATAAAAGTATCTGAACGCCAGATTTCTATTGAGGAAGTATTTGAAGCCCATGCCAAAGGTGAGTTAGAAGAAGTTTTTGGTTCCGGTACCGCTGCGGTCATCTCCCCTGTTGGCGAGCTATCTTGGAAGGGACAAAAAATCGTCATCAGCAATAACCAAACCGGTGAATTTGCACACAAGCTCTTTAATTATGTTACAGGCGTACAGTCTGGAAAAATTGCGGATCAATTTAATTGGATGGAGGAAATAAAAAGTTAATCGTCTAATTGCATCCCTCAGTCCCATTTCTTATTAAAAAATACCCGTTGGACGCTCTTTACGTGTCCAATGGGTATTTACTATTCACTAAAAATGAAGGGTTGATTTAGTTGACCTTAATGCGTTTGCCTTCCTTAAGCCCTGGGAGCTCAGGATCTAGAAGGACCTGCTCTCCGTCGCGGAGCCCTTTTTCAATGATCGTTTCTTTATCGTTTTCTAAGCCCTTGGTCACAGGTTGTACGATAGCCTTGCCATCGCGTACCAACCAAAGTGCTTGCCCTCCTTGATAAGGGAAGAGTGCAGTTTTGGGAACGAGCAGACAATCAGTTTCTTGATGGGTGATAAATTGAACATCCATACTGCTGCCGAGAATTACCGGTGTATTGCTTTCGAGCAGGAGGGTTACTTCGACCCGGTTTTCTTTAAGTCCAAGAGAGGAGATCCGTTCACTCGCTGACGGGGCGATCGATTTAATTTTCCCGGTCAGCAATATATCGCCGGAACTTGTTGCCTGCAAAATATTAACCGAACTTCCCGGTTTGATATCCAGCGCATCACTGGCCAGGACATAGCTTTCCAGTTTATAGCCTTGGGTTTGAGCAATTGTGAGCAAAAGCTGCCCCGAGGGAACGACCATCCCCGCTTTGACGGTAAGATCTTTAATGATGCCATCCTGTGGTGCGGTTAGCTTGGTCCGTTGAATTTTATCTTCCAGCTGGCTGATCTGAGCATTTAAAGCTTGCTTTTGACCTGAAAAATTAAGCTCTGTTCCCGGAACGGGTATTTGCTGCTCCTCGAGAACCTGAATGGCGACTTTTTGTTGTTCGAGGAAACTCCTGGCTTTATCTGCTTGGCGCTGTGCTTCTTCGTACTCAACAAGCGGAAGTGCGCCGGCCTCATAAAGGGCTTTACTTCGCTCCAGAGCTTGTTCTTGCGTAAGAAGATCCTTTTCCGCTTGCTCGATCAGCAGATTTTGTTGTTGGATGAGGGCAGTTTGGGGAGCACGATAGGCGGCTTGCAGCCGCTGTCCTTCTAAACTGATAAGCTGGGCTTTCAGAACATCAATTTGGTTTTGAATATCCTGAGTCTCAAGTTCGACCAACAGCTGTCCTTTGCTGACGTAATCCCCGTTTTCGACGTGCAGCGCTTTGATTTTTCCATCGACCGGATTAAAGAGCGACGCTTCCTTTAAGGACAGGACTTGCGCTTCTTCCGTAAATCCTTTTGAAAACTCCCCAGAATGTACCGTTAAGACTTTTCCGTTCAGCGGTAAAGCTGATGCGGCAAAAACCCCCGCTATAATCAGAAGCGCAATCAGACTCAAAACCAGAATCTTTTTGGTTAGCCCTTTGATCCGGAACTGCCCGATCATTTTATTGGTAACCTGTGTTGGAGTGGGACTTTGCAGTGACATAAGGCTCCCTCCTTGTTATAGACTTTGAATATAAAACCTTATGCCGCATATGCGGCACCATCATAAGAATGAAAACGTGATCTGCATAAGCCTTACTCTTTAGTGGCCATGATTTCAACGAAGGGTAGTTTTTTAATCTTGCGATACGCGCGGGTTTGGGCAATCCACATGGAAAAGACAGTGCCAACTGCAGCACCGATCAGTGCAGAAAAAGGAAGCTGCGCCGGAATGGAATATAAGTCAGTGCTTAAGGCTTGAACCATACCTGCCAGCAGAGCATAGGAAAGGGGAATCCCCAGGAAAATGCCAAGCAGGGTTAAGAGCCATTGCTCAGAAGTAATCACCCGCAAGACCTCCTTTGGTGTCAGACCGAGCACCCGCAGCGAGGCAAGTTCACGTTGTCTCTCTGAGAGTGTAATAATACTGGAATTAAAAATAAGTGCAAAACCGGCGATTCCGGCCAGAATGGCAAAGATATAGGTAGTAAAACCATAAGAGCCCATCATCTCAAGGATCTTCGCCTTACTTTCCTGGCTATCCTCAAGGGAAGAGACCTGGCTCGCGTCCCGATATTTCTTTTTAAAGGAACTCCGCTCTTCCGGATCCATTTGAATCAACATCGAGGTACTGATATCGCCTTGCTGCAGGAAATTTTGCAGGGCCTTAATTTCCATAAAAGCATTAAGTCCAATATACTGCGGAACGATTCCCTGAACAACCAAGCTTTCTTCCTTTGAGCCGATCAGCTCGCGGCGAAGCGGACTTTCAACCGTAAGAAAATCCCCGGCTTTAACCTGGAGAAGATTGGCTAAACGCTCGGAAAGCAGAATTCCACCGGTTGGCACGGCAACTTTTTGCTCATTTTTGTCTAAGATATTATACAGTGTGGCATCAGGCGATAAACCCATAATGGCAACTTCTTTTTTCAGCCATTGATTTTTTAAAGTTACCGGGACTTCTATAACAGGCTCGATTTTGGAAATCCCGGGTTCATGCGCAAGTGTATGAAGCGTCGTTTTCGTAGAGATTGGAGAAGTAAGGGAAAGCTTGATATCATATGTTTGCACTTTATCAAACTGGTCGGTAGTCAGTGTATCTATCATACCTTGCATAGACCAGGAAACCGTCATCAGACAAAAGACGACAGCCATGCCCAGGATCGTAAATAAGCTGCGTACGGGAGCACGCATCACGTTGCGGATCCCCATTTGCGCTTGAGAGGAAAGTTTAGTCCACAGCCAGGTTATTCGTTCGATAAGGGTTTTATGTGCTGAACCGGGGGCAGCAGGGCGCATGGCATCAGCGGGTTCCAGGCGGAGAATATTGAGGCTGCCTTTAATACCGCTGAAAAGACTGAAAATCAGGGCAAGAGCGATTCCCAGGATAAGGTATTTAAAAGAGAAGGTACCATGCAGACCGGGCAAGGCAAAAAATTCCTGATACAATGAAGTCAACGGATAGGATAAGGCAATACCGGCTAATCCCCCCAGAATTCCTCCCAGACTGCCAATGATCAGGGGGTAGGAAAGATAATGCAGGATTATTTCCCGATTTGTGAAGCCAAAAGCCTTTAGTATGCCAATGATTCCTCTTTGTTGCTCGATCATGCGAATGAGCATGGTATAAAGGATAATTGAAGCAACCCCAAGAAAAATAACCGGCAGGGTTTTCGTCTCCCCTCTCAGTGAATTCAATTCACTGCTGAGGATGGCATGGCTGGTTTGATCCTTGCGGGGAATAATGCTTTGGACGCCATATCGTTTGAGGTCTGTTTGCAGAGTATCTTTGACTGCATTAAAATCAGCTGCGGGCTGTAGGGTAAAAACAATATCATTGACCTGACCGGATTCCTTAATCAGGCCTTTGAGCGAATTAAGCGGGATATAGGCAATTCCAAAGGTTTTAGGATCCGGATAAAGATCTTGCGCGGTTCGCATGGAATAAATAAACTCCGGACTTTGGGCTAAGCCCACCAGAGTGAAGCTGACTCTTTTTCCTTCCAGGATGAGGGTTAAGGTATCTCCGAGGGAAAGGTTATTTGCGGCATAAAACTTCGGATCTATGAGAATTTCCGCGGCATGTTCATCGGGTAACCGACCGCTGCTGATTTGAAGCCGGTTTAAGCCTTCAGAGCTTGACAGATTCATGGAAACGAGGCGGAGTGAGCGGTTAGGCCCGCCTGTTTCTTTTTCATAAATATTAACATCTTTTACGATCCGGCCCTCAACTTGCGCGATACCCGGCAGATTGGCTAAATCTTTAACTTTATTTTCAGGGTAGCCCGTCAAACGGATAAAGCCGTCCGCAAAGTTAGTTTGCGCGTAAAAGTTCTCTTGCGAACGTTCTAAGTTCTCGAGGATAACGGACATGGAGGTAAAGGACATCAGGCCGATGGCAATAACCACTATGCAAGCGAGATAGATCCCAATATTTTCTTTAATTTCCCTTAGGAGTTTTTTCCGCAAGACTACCATGACAATTCCTCCGGTGCAAGCGGCTGTTCATTAATTGTCACGCGCTCCATGGCGCCATCTTTGAGATAAAATACACGATTGGCCATTTTAGAAACTTCTACGTTATGGGTGATAACGAGAATAGTCATCCGATAGTCTTGATTAAGCCGTTTCAATACCTTGAAAACCTGAATTCCGGTTTGAACATCCAAAGCTCCCGTCGGTTCATCACAGAGGAGAAGAGCAGGTTTTTTAACAATCGCCCGGGCAATAGCTACGCGTTGCTGTTCCCCGCCGGAGAGCTGGGATGGAAAATGATCGGCTAAGCTGCCCAGGCCGACATCCCGGAGAACCGTTTCAATCTTAAGATGGTCAGGTGCCAGTTCAGCTGCTAATTTGACATTTTCGTAGGCGGTCAAATTGGGCATCAGGTTATAGTGCTGAAAAACAAAACCAACTTCATTGCGGCGGTAAAGGGTGAGTTCTGCTGCACTCGCTTCATGAAGGGGTTGTTCTTTGTAATAAAGCTCACCGGCTGAAGGCAGCATCATACCGCCAATAATGTTAAGCAGCGTCGTTTTACCTGAGCCGCTGTATCCGAGGACGACAATGAATTCTCCTTGAAGGACTTGGAAATCAATTCCCTTTAAGACTTCAGTTTCCACTGTTCCGGTTATAAAGGTCTTCCGGATTCCTTTTCCTTCGAGCAGGATCGTCAAGCGACTCACCTCCTAGCGCAATTAAATGACTTATCCAAATAGCACAAGCCTTATGTATCGTCTGAAGTTGCGCACCCAAAAATGGCTGGCATTTAGTTTGCAAAGGTGAAAAATATAGCTAAAATCCGCATGAACACTGAGTTTCTGGTATTATTAGATGACGATCCAAATTAACCAAAAATAAGGTGTTAGCATGCGGAAACTGTCAAAGAAATTGAAGACGTGCTCCAAAGTCATGATTATTCGATTTACAACATTATATGTGAAGGAAGGAAGACATTCAAGCTTAAACACAGTGCCATCTGATCCAATTACTGGCGATAAATAGACAAAACCGCCACCTCCAAAAGAAAATGCCCATTTGAGGTTAGAATTCTGAGGTCTTAAACTGAGATTGTCTTCATTAAAGCTCTAATAAATTTTATGAATCTTATAATTATCACTTAAGCTTAATGATTCAGTTGGCACCGCTGTTACTATTCCGCCAATTACTTCTCCATTAATAATAATCGGAAAAGAAACAGCATAGTATTCAATCCCTATAACTTCAGCACCGATTATTTCCTTTACTTTTTTTCTTGTTTGAATTGTCTGATATGCCGCAGAACCAGATAAAATAGCATCACCTTCTTTTACAGGCAAGCTGATTGCTACACCATGTTTAATAGTAACATATTTCTCGCGATCAAATAAAGCAACAAAGGCTTTCCCAAAATTAGCATCATGAAGCATATCAACGATTTGTTTGAAATGTTCAAGCATATTTTTTCCCCCCATTAACCAATCCGGGCGTAATAAAGTTATTTTTACGGGCGTGCTTAAATATACTGTATCCCCTCATCATATACAGTCACGGTTTCCAGTCCGTCTTGAGTTACCAGATAGGTATTTTCAATTCCTGCGACGCCGTCCGGGAAGGTAAATTTGGGTTCCAAGGCGAAGACCATACCTGGCTCCAGCGGCGTTGTGAATCCGCGTCCGATAACCGGCAATTCATCCAGTTCAATGCCAACGCCGTGACCGACAAATGCCAATGGTGTCGGGTAGCCTGTAAAATGCTTGGCAAACGGACTTTCATCAGCTATTTGCCGCGCCAAATCGAAAAGCTTCCCACACGGTACCCCCGGCTTGGCCAGTTTCCGGATCTGCTTCAGGATTTCGATTGCTACTGCGTAGGCCTGCACCAGGTGGTCAGGTAATTTCCCAATGCAATAAATCCTGGCCTGGTCCAAGATGTATCCATCGCAGATAAAGCCGAAGTCCACTAACACAGACTCGTTCCGGCCAATCAGCTTATCGCTGGCACCCTGCGCGAACGCCGGGCCGACCCCTTTGCCTCCAACCGCTCCCCAGAAATAGCTGGGATCGGTATTTTGCCCGGATACAACATGCGTTTGAACCAGATCCTGATTGAATCCTCGTATTCTGCAAAAACCAGGGTGGCCCTTCTCCCGGAAAAAAGCGTCAACCATCGCGGCCACTTTCAGTTCCGACATACCCTCGCGTAAATTTGCCTTGACAAAGGAAAGTAATTCTGCGTGTACCTTGGCTCCGTCTCTGATTATTTCCACTTCATAATCCGATTTGACCATACGCACTGTGCGGATTAGAGAACTGACATCAACAATATTAGCCGATTTCACGAGCTTCTGATAGCGCATATACGTGTTTGCAGGCAGCACATCCAGCTCAAAGCCCAGGGTTTTAAAGCCACTATAGCCATATAACTGGAGAACATTAAACAGCTCCTTAAGGCTGTCCAGGTAGACTATATTGTCCAGTGAGGACTCTTCCCTGGCCCGTTCATAACTCTTTTTCACCAATAGTACCGGTTTGCCCTCTGCCGGAATAAAAAGGTGGGATTGCTGCACAGTCCCGCTGAAGTAATAGAGGTCAGCGTTTTGAACAAATATTACCCCGTCGATATCCTGTTGTTTTAAGAGTACTTGCAGCTTAGCAACCCGTTGGTCCAACTCTTTTTTCGGAGTATAGCGCACAATATTATCTCCTTCCTTTACAATTATTACAACTTACCTGAATTTGCATCCTCAAATCACTAAATTTCGTATTCCATCCCACTAGTGCGATACCCGATTTTACCAGGCATATTTTACTGGGCATATATTTTAATATTTCTACATTTTCCCCTCATATCCTTCCTTGATAGCAAAATAATCTATCGGCACCTAAAAGCGCAAAAGAAAACGGGACAGAATGCCCCGAAGCCTTAGATACCAAAACAACTTAAATTAAGAGTGACCCTCCTCATACCTCATCTCCAATTAGAATCAATCATTAATAATGGTCTTTGATTAACTTTTCAATTGCGTTTACATCCTTGTTAAACATCGGTTCTTTTTTATGTATTACACCATTTTCATGCCTTATTCCTTCCTCCTGGCCTTATCTTCTCAATCATCATCCCGCTCTTCAACTCAAAAACAAAATACGTTGGCGAGAGACTATTTCCCATTTTTTCATTTTCAATCCATGTTTTACCTTCATTCGTTCCTGCGATAGGTTTATAATGCATGAATGCTTCCTTAACAAACTTGCAGGCCTCCATTCAGGGGTAGTTCCAGCGTGGTATCCGACATCTTCGGCAAAAGCTCTCCGCGCATTATTAACTACATCCTTAGAAAACCGGAAGATACAGATTTTGACGTTGATAACTCCTGAGATATAATTATTTGTTATCAGCCGCCGGTTCAGGAAACCAGTGGCGTGTTTTATTTATAAAGCGCACCAGCAAAAGCATAACGGGAACTTCAGTCAGTACGCCCACCGTACAGGCGAGAACGACCGGGGAATCAGGACCAAACAGGGCGATTGCCACCGCCACCGACAGTTCAAAGAAGTCCGAAGCCGCTATCAATGAAGCAGGAGCCGCTATATTGTGCGGCTGCTTCGTCAATTTGCACAGATAATAGGTAAAATTGGCAGAAATCACATTTTGTAGGATTAACGGAACCGCGATCAGCAAAACATATAGTGGTTGCTCTATAATAATGTCGCCTTGGAAAGAGAAGATGATGATCAAAGTGAGAAGCAGCCCCAAAGTCGTGATCCCGTTAAATTTGGGAACAAACTTTTCATTGAAATACTGCTCTCCCTTTTTCCGAATCATGAAGAAGCGCGTGAGTGAGCCGCCCACGAGCGGAACAACAACGAATAAAATAACAGAAACAGCAAGCGTATCCCATGGGATATGAACGCCATTTACCCCAAGCAGCAATTGTACCAGCGGCACAAATAACACGAGGATCAACAGGTCATTGACTGAAACCTGCACGAGCGTATGTGCAGGGTCTCCCTTCGTTAGATGGCTCCATACGAACACCATTGCCGTGCAGGGCGCTACTCCCAACAATACAGCCCCTGTTATGAAATCCTGTGCCAAGTCTGCCGGGATGAGGGGTTGAAAAATGACCTTGAAAAACAGGGTCGCCAGCCCAAACATCAGGAATGGCTTGATCAGCCAACTGCTGCCGCTGGAAATCAAGATACCCGAAGTGTTCTTCCCGACATTCTTGATGGATTGAAAATCAATCTTCATCATCATGGGATAGATCATGATCCAAATGAGAATGGCAATCGGGAGGTTTTGGCCTGCGTATTGAAATTTTTCCAAAACTGCCGGAATGCCGGGCAGGAATTTTCCGATCAGGATACCTGCCGTCATGCACAGCAATACCCAAACCGTCAAGTATTTTTCAAAAAAACCGATTCCCTGTATTTTTTCTTTACTCATATCGTATCACCGGCCTTCTCCCAACGTTCCATTGCATCCTTGTGTGTCTTAGCTCAAAATCACTTCTGTTTCTCATTATTTACTTTGCCATTGAACCGGAACAATAACCATATTCATCTCACTTCCGTCTTTCATGCTTACTTCATAAACCTCCAGCTGCCCTTTCCCCACAGATGCCGGTGTGAAACTTAATTGTGCTTCAAAGTCTCCCCGCTCAGGAGCACCTGCCGCAGCCATGGTCGAACCCTGAGCCAAAATATTTCCATCGGCATCTCTCAGGCGGTAACTTACCATAGCTTCGAATATCCGGGCATTTCCTTTTATTCTTACAGGGCTGATTATAGTTTGATCGGCTATCGGAGAATTAACCCAGATGACCGGTTCGTATACCGCACTAAGATTACGTTTAAAAGGCTGTTCATAGAGACCGACATGTCCCCACCAACCCATACCATTTTCCGCCTTACCATCAACTGTAAACTGAACCTGTTGAACAGTCGGAAACTCCGTTAGAGTATTGACAATACTCGCTATGCCCAACGCTTCCCCAGTTGAACCGACATTAGCCTTAAGTACCTCTCCGGAGAAATCGACTGTGGCCAGGCCATTCTCAATTTTAATACCCAGAATCTTCGTATCTGCCGGCAACACCTTGGTAGCTCCTGAAGTAAGAGGATTTCCCGAAATTAACTCATGTAAGGCAGCCCGGGCTACTTCGACCCTTTTCTCAACCTTGTGAACTTCACGAACAAGGTACATTTCGTTATTTTTATCTTTCAAATAGTAAACTGCCACATTCATGGTCTGTATGGCCTGTGGATCAGATGGTACAGGTTCTGGAACAGGTTGAGTCTGAGCTTGACAACCGACAAGCCCTGCCAGTCCAAATAAGATCACCAAAGACGTAACAATCCTAAAAATCTTCATCTTCATAATTCTTTTGACTCTCCCTTCTCGATAGATAATGCCGCTAATCTGCGTACTGCTCCAGATAATGCTCAATATATTTCCGTGCTTCAGCCGCCGGCCGATAGACCCCAAAGTGCCCCTCGCACAGGATATCCGCCTTTAATTCAAGGAGCTTTTTCATGGAAGCCTGCCACTGGTCTGAGTCCGCGCCCCAGGACGTATTGAACGGGCCATGAATATCCTGCCCAAACAGAACCCATTCCCCGATATTTTTAGGTAATTTTCGCTAAGTTCCCCCCAAAGTCCTGCAAAAGTCTTAGCTTTTCAAAATATAACTTTTTCGTCGTTACACAGACTCTCGTTATGTTATATAACTTGTTAGGAGCTGAGCGGATGAAATGCTAGATCCGCATCCATGCAGATGGCGCCTTTAATAACACCACCAGTACAACTAAGCTAATCAATATGGCAATTATTACAGTCGCTGTAAACCAATTCTTCGATTTAGTTGCCCTCTCTCTTGCCTCTTCCATCATTTGACCGGGAATCATCTTGTTAATTATTGCAATACCTAACGGAACAAGCACCAGGTCATCAAGAAAACCTTGAATTGGAATAAAATCGGGGATTAGATCAATGGGACTTAATGCATATCCTACTACGAGTACTATAAACATTTTCACATACTTCGATAATCTTGGATCTCTATATGCAAAGTAAAAGGCCAATCCGTCCGATTTTAGTTGTTTCGCCCGTTGTTTCAATTGAGTTATATTCATAGAAAGCAGACAACCCCTTTTGTTAATCGACTTGTCTGTTTATCATTGCCACATTCAGGATATATATCATACAAAATCTTTCCGACAATTATATTTACCCCAGATATTTTGCCGCTGATTTCAAGGCGTTTGATACTTTACGATTGGTCTTTTGCGACTTTACTTTTAATATTTCTCTATTTTCTTTCGGCATAAACTGCCTGCTATATAAATATAATTATAAAGTTGGTGTAAGTTTCTATAACCTTGCGCTAATAATGGCTTTTCGCCATTGGTAACATTAAGATAAAGGAGAGTATATAAAAATTGAGATTATTTGTAGATTATATTAGAAGTAGGGTCAAAAACCTAAAGTGGGTTTCTAAGGCTGTGGGGAATGCCCATAATAATTTGATAGAGATTTCAGGCTATTTACCAATGATTGAGGTAATTAATGACCTTGAAGAATTTGATTTTCTTTATCCCGAGATAAAGTTTCTAAAAGAGATAACACAGATGTTTGATAGTAAAACTTCCACTGTAATAATTGGAAGAGATACCTTTAATTTGTGTGAAAGTCATTTAAAGAGAGTGCATTTAAAATGTAAAGCAGTTATTGAGGCTATTGACCAAGTTATGCCCGAACAGAAAATGAACTCAATTAGCGTTAAACTCCCACAGCTTAGACTCGAGTTTGACAGTAAAAATGCAAAACCAGAAGCTGCCGATTTTCAATATCCGCAATCGAAGCGGGATTCCGGGTTTTTAATTAGTTAAAAATTCAAATCATATATGTAGTGCCGCACGGTGTAAATTATATGTTATAATTTATTTTAAAAATTTTTTTCTTCAGCACTTTCAATTCTTCATTGTAATTCTTAGACTTCATATTTGGGAATGCCTGCAATATTCTTTTCTGACCCAGAAATGACTTGTCAAGCATTTGAGCCAACTTTTCATCTTGTTCTTCAATAACTCTGGTTGCAATAGTCTTACCTTCTTCTATTACCTCAATAGCATTATCCTTGAGTTCTGCCATTTCAGTTTTTAATTCCTCTGTTTTTTCCATAAATAGGATACTTTACGATGAAATTTTCTCTCCGAATATAATCTGAAAGATTTCTCATCTTTGCGGCCATCCGATTGATTTGTTTTAGTTGCTTACTGAGTTTAAAAATAGGTTGCACAGTTGCAACTATGTCTATAGCTAAATAAGTATAGAAAATAATGAGAATAATTTGTCCAACTCTGATATCTACAAGCAACACAAGGTTTTGGATTATCGGGTGTATAACGTTCATTACAAGCAAGCAGACAAGACCCCACATAAGTGAAAATTTTAAACAGGTATAACCCCCTATATTAAAAGGCAGATCTGAATAGTCCCACCATTTATGAGAGAAGATTTTATTAAATGCCCATCCAGTGAACCATTCCAACGCTGAAGTCAATAATACTGAACCAAGAAACAGCAAAAATATATTTTCTCTTAGTGGTGTCAAAAATGCAATTATTATCACAGCTCCGACGCCGTAGATAGGGCATACTGCTCCATTCAGGAATCCACGATTAACAAACTTTCCTGTGTTCACAGCTGCATATGCAACCTCTGCACACCAACCTAAAAAAGCATAAATTAAAATAAACCATAAATATAAATACATTTTACTACCTCACCCTGTAAATATATTTACTTCATTCCATGATCTGCTTTACCTTGCTATGCTCTTCATTCTATAAGAGTAACGAAATAACCTTCTCAAGAGCAAAATGCGCTGGTGTGAGAATATCAATCTTCTCAGCCAACGCATTAATTATTTGTTCATCGTTTTTTTTCAATCCTCGTCTTGGTCCTTTTGCTTTCTTTATTGGTCTTTGACGGAGACGCGCTCAGTACCTTATTGAATTCCTGCAGTCTCTTGTCCGCCAGATTAAAGACGCTGCCCTCCGGGTATTTGCCGTGTTTGTTCTTTTCGCCCGCCGGTATTCCGCTTAACAATTCAATCCCCTCTTCTATTGTTTTGACAGCATAGATATGGAAGCTCAGGTCTTTGACTGCATTCATCACTTCGTCTTTTAGCATCAAGTTATCGATATTCTGTGCCGGGATCACAACTCCCTGATCACCGGTCAGACCTTTGGCCTTGCAGACATCAAAGAAACCCTCGATTTTTTCCGTGACCCCGCCGATAGGCTGAATTTCTCCCAACTGATTGACCGAGCCTGTCACAGCCAGGTTTTGTTTTAAGGGAAGCCCTGTCAGACTGGATAGAATCGCATAAAGTTCGGTACTGGAAGCGCTGTCTCCATCCACACCCTCATAATTCTGCTCAAAGGTAATCTGCGCCGTTAAACCCAGCGGTCTTTCCTGGGCAAATTTACCACCCAGATAACCGGCTAAAGTCAGCACACCTTTGGAATGGATATTGCCACTCATGTCAGTTTCCCGCTCGATATTGATGATCCCGCCGCGGCCGGCATAAGTTCGGGCTGTAATTCGCGTTGGCATTCCAAACATGTAATTGCCCATGCCTAATACTGCCAGTCCGTTTACCTGACCTACTATATTGCCTTTAGTATCAATCAGGATTTTTCCCTGCAGGATCATCTCCTGAATTTTTCCCTCCAGCCTGTTCGAACGATATTTGCGTTCCTGAATGGCTTTATCTACATGTTTCGCGCCCACATGCTCGGACCCGTTATTATCAGCCAGAGCAGCCGCTTCATAAACGATCTCGGAGACCTCGCTGAAACGGGTGGACAGCTTGTTTTGGTCCCGGGCCAGGATAGAACCATATTCGATCACCTTAGCCAAACCATCCCGGCTAAAATGTCTCAGATTTTCCTGCCGGCAGATCTCACTAACAAAGGAAACATACTGGTGCAGGTTTCCCTGCGTCCGGGGCATTTCAATATCAAAATCGACTTTAACCTTGAAGAGCTTCTGAAAATCCTCGTCCAGCGTGAAATAGGAATAGAACAGCGGACTACCGATTAAGATAATCTTGACCTTAAGCGGAATCGGCTCTGGTTTAATCGTTGAGACGAAGCGGTACTGCTCACCGATATTTTCCACCACAGCTTGCTGATACTTCAGCGCCCGCTTAAGAGTATCCCAGGCAAACTGGTCCGTCAGCACATCCTTGGCCTGAAGAACGAGATAGCCACCGTTAGCCCGCTGCAGCGCTCCGGCTTTGGCCATAGTAAAATTGGTATTTAAAGCAAACATTGCGCTCTTGTACTCGATTTTGCCAAACAGGTTGTAATAATTACAGCTTAGTTCGAAGATAGCTGGCAAACCCCCGGTCTTTTCATTATTCACAAACAGATTCACTTTGTAGCGGGTAAAGGGATCCACCTCATCCTGGGGCATCGGGAAAGGCAACGGCGAGGGTGTGATAGAACCCCTGAAAATGCCGAGGTTTTCGATCACATCTTTCAGCACCTCATCCAGATACTCTGTAATTTTGGTAAATTTGCTGTATTTCTCTTTCAGCTTGCCGACCAGGTGGCTGGCAGCACCGAGTCCGATCTTTTTTTCCAACTCCGCAGTTTGTTCATTTACCTGTTTTTCCGACAAACGGCCTTCATGAATGTATGTCTCGTCCAGTCTCTTTTGCAGTTTGTGTGCCTTTTTCTCAAAAGCCCGCTGTTCCTCATCAGAAAGCTTATTATATTCTTCCGGGTTCAGCGGTTTCTCGTCTTTGATCGGAATAATCTGTAAGCCCTGGGGCGTGCGCCGCACAACAAATCCGGCTTCCAAGCTTTCCTGCTCGGCGATATGAAATTTTTCCTCCATCTTCTGCTGAACCGCCTGGATGATTGCATCCTTCTGCTGCTCAAAGTCATTGCCTTCAAATACTTTGGTGATGGCTGCCGTCAAATCGGTAACCAATTCATCCATGTCTTTCTGGAACCAACGACCTTGTCCAGCAGGCAGTGAAATTGCCAGCGGCCGGTCGGGGTCACTGAAATTGTTGATATAACACCAGTCGGAAGGAGTCGGGCCTTTGTCCGCAATCTTGGAGACAATCGTCTGCACATATGTACTTTTACCGGTACCGGTCGGCCCCACAACAAAGATATTGTAACCCTGAGTATCCATATCCAAGCCAAACTCCATGGAATGAACTGCCCGGTCTTGCCCGATAACACCCTCCCGGGGCGGCACATCCAGAGAAGTTTTGCAAAAATCCAGTTCATTATTGTAGTCGCAGACTTTCCTTAGCTTCTCTACCGGAATCCTGAACTTATTTGTATTCTCCATTTATAACCATTCCTTTCGCTTCGCTCATTCCTTATGCAACTTTTTCTATTCCAAATCTGAGGATTGATTCAGTAAATCTTTGAGTTTAATCTCAGGATGATATTTTCAAAGCAATATTCACAAAATCTAAAGTTTTCATCACAATTAGTATAATCATAGTCGGTGTTATGTTCAATAGCTTGTTTTTGCTAGAGATTAGACCTCTTTGTAATTTAAATATCTTCTTATCGGAAACTAAGAAATAGGAGTATAATAAGAAAGAATATAGAAAGGGGGTATCGAAATGATTGCATTCATAATTAGTCCTCCTAATAAAACGTGACAAAGGTCGCACTAGACTTCATCTTTCGTGGCCTTTTCTTTTCGGGTTATTTATCTAATCCTTGACAGTACCTCAAGTGTTCGTTAGTATCTTAGTAAATGCTTATCTCCGCGTTACAATGGAAAAAGCGGGGGCAAATATTGATATGACTAAGATACTGCCTTATATATATAAATTGCAGTTTTCTGGCATTTAAAAGGAAGTTTTAAATGGAAACAAATAACTGGATATTTGCTTTGACACTTTCCTTATGCGCCGGCCTGTCTACAGGGCTTGGCGGTTTTCTTGTGCTGCTGTTTAGGACGACAAATAAAAAGTTCTTATCAGTTGCACTCGGTTTTTCAGCGGGGATCATGATTTATCTATCATTTATGGAGATCCTTCCGGATGCCAAATCCCACCTGATTCTGAGCATGGGGGAAAAGGCGGGTGGGCGGATAACCCTATTAGCTTTTTTTACCGGGGTCCTTTTTATTGCAGTAATCGACAAACTCATCCCTACTCTTAAAAATCCGCATGAAATGCACATGATTGAGGAAGTCGACGAGTGCGAAGTATCAGTCGAAGCCCAAAAACTAATGAAAACCGGTGTTCTGACTGCTTTAGCTATTACAATTCACAATTTTCCTGAAGGTCTGGCGACTTTTATTTCAGGAATAAGTCAACCCAAACTTGGGATCGCCATTGCTATCGCGGTTGCCATTCATAACATACCAGAGGGAATTGCGGTTGCCATCCCTGTCTATTGTGCTACAGGGAGCAGGAAAAAAGCTTTTTATTATTCTCTTTTGTCCGGGGCGGCTGAACCACTGGGGGCAGTTCTTGCATTTCTTTTCCTTGCTCCTTATATCAATGCGACGGTGCTGGGATTCATTTTTGCTGGGATTGCTGGAATCATGGTTTATATCTCTTTTGATGAACTGCTTCCAACAGCAAGGTTATATGGAGAACATCATTTGACTATCTATGGTCTGCTGTCCGGTATGTTTGCTATAGGAATATGCCTGTTGCTTGTGTTTTGATATAAGATACTATTAGAGTTTTTGCCCTTTCCAAATTGAATTGGATCAGAAAACAACAGGCAAACTGCGCAATCAGGCACGGGAAGCACCCAGGGAATTTCTGAATCGAGAGAGCCACTACTACTTCTACGGAAAGCGCTACTTGCTGCAAGTAGGGATGAGCTTAACAGATTAGCAGTAAAACATGAAAACTGGAATTACTGAAAAACCTTTGTGATATAGAGGATTCGATATTGTAAGTAATACTCTTGAAAAAGTCAAGAATTAGGCAGATCGCCATCTAATTCAGGCGCAATGGGGCATCAGCCTGAATGTAATTATCAATCAAGTGGCGCATATGCTGGAGCTGTTTCCGAAAAGAAACAGCTTTTTACTACGTTCGCCATTATCGGATGCGGACTGGGCGAGAGTGTCGCCTTGATTACCGATGGGCGGTTCAGCGGCGCAACCCGAGGCGCGGCCATCGGTCATGTTTCTCCGGAAGCGGCGATTGGCGGGAATATTGCTTCAGCTGAGTGTTCTTGCCCTTTTCTCCGTCCAGAGCCTTCTGGAGATCGGCTTTTTCCTGCAGGGCCGGTCCCGATCCTGAAATGCCTGTTCCCGTTCCTGAAGAGCTTGCTCCTGCTCCTTCACTGATCTTGTTAATTTCAGCCGCGATTACATGTGGCGTGCGTCAGCTGATGAAATTAGTTTCAGTTGTTGTATCAGTTATGATATCCACACTCCTTGGGGCTAAGCAGCTCCTTCTAACTCTTGACTTACCTTAGAGGACATGGTAATTTTATCCTAACTGAAACCTTAGCGTTCATTAACCCTTAATTTTAGGCATAGGTTATTGCCGCTAATCTATATTAGCGGACATTAGATAGGGGGCGTTTTCATGGCTATAAGTAATGATGATTTATTAAAGCTGGTAAAGCTACTCCCAGAAGAGGCAAAGCAATCTGCTTATGATTTTTTGAAATTTTTAACAATTGGGCATAAGCGACCCGATTGGGATGAAATTGACCTATTGGAAACGGACGATATACCATTGAGTGAAGAAGAAGAACTGCAAATGAATAACAATACGGAATTTGTGTCATGGGAGGATGCAATGCATGAGCTCAATTTACCAACTGACATTAAACCGTGATTCGTTAAAATTTCTTGCCAAGCAGGAAAGAGCTGTTCAGGTACGTATTCGTAAAGCAATATCAGGCTTAGCCATTCGTCCACCGATTGGAGATATTAAGCTTCTTAAAGGTCAAGGAAAGTTAATGCGTTTACGAGTTGGTACATACAGAGTAATTTTCGAAGTTAATCATACGGAACAAATTGTATATATATTGACGATCGACAATCGCGGTGATGTCTACTCCTAAGAGGATCATCGCCTGGGAGTATGTCAGATTACGCAGGTACGTAATCTGAGTTGCTCGGAAGCATCCAGCAGTTTGCTCAAGAAGCATCGCCTGGCTGTAGTTCAAATTCGGATTCGAATCCGAATGTGAGGAGGTCACAGGCGGAAAAGCCTGAGATAAGGTTAATGCAAATACCTTTGTTCTTCTCTGTGATGACGATGCTCCACCTTATCTCCGGCGGAAGTACCCTGGCAAGTATACAGTGGCCGGGCTTTGTGACCGGTGTGTAATAGTTGATGTGCTTTTTCGCTGTTTGGTTCATCCAGGAATTCCGCGTAAAGTTTCTGTACTTGAGGATTTTCATGCGATTTCCGGTATTCCTTTTCTGCGTCAGACTGAAATAAACCCCTGGCCCGGGACTTGCGAAAATCTAATTGCAAACTCCACTTATCCAGATTAGAGTAAATAGGCTGCCCGCCGCCGCCAACGCAGGCTCCGGGGCAGGCCATTATTTCTATAAAGTCATACTGCGCCTCTTGATTGCGCACCCGGTCACAGAGTTTGCGTGCTTCACCAATGTTTCTGGCTACCGCCACCCGGATAGTCCGGTCCCCCAACCTGAATTCCGCTTCCCGCACTTCATTGAAGGAGCGGACTTTTTGCAGGTCTTCCTCAGGAACTTCCGTTCCGTTAACTTTTTCGTAAACCGTTCGCAGGGCCGCTTCCATAACCCCACCGGAGGCCCCGAAGATCACCCCTGCTCCACTGGAATAACCCATGGGAGCATCAAATTTCTCATCCGGCAAATCGGCAAAATTCAGCCCGTTTAGCCTGATCATTCTGGCCAGTTCCCGTGTCGTCAAAACAGCATCCACATCTCTATACCCACTATCCCGGTGTTCCGGTCGGGCAGACTCGAATTTCTTGGCTACACAAGGCATGACAGAGACACTAAATATTTTCTCCGGCGGAATCCCGGCCAGTTGGGCATAGTAGGTTTTTACTAAAGCACCGAAAATCTGTTGCGGGCTTTTGGTTGAGGAAAGGTGCGGAATGAGTTCGGGATAAAAAATTTCACAGAACTTAACCCAGCCCGGGCAGCAGGAAGTAAACTGGGGTAAGGGACCTCCCTGACCGTTTAAACGGGCTAACAACTCATGTCCTTCTTCCATGATACAAACATCAGCGCCAAAACAGTCGTCAAAGACTTTATTAAAACCTATTCGGCGCAGGGCGGCAACCATTTTGCCAACAACCAGTTCTCCTTGCGGTAAGCCGAATTCCTCACCCAAGCTGACGCGGATGGAAGGAGCAGTCTGCACGACAACATGGATATCCGGATCGGCAAGCGCTTTCCAGACTTTATCCGTATCATCCTTTTCGTGCAGAGCTGCTGTCGGACAAACAAGGATACATTGACCACAGGTTATACAGGGGGTATCCGCCAGGCTGTCATTATATGCCGGTCCGGCGACAGAATCAAAACCACGCTGCTGCATATCATAAATACTTACGGTCAGAACATCGCGGCAGACGGTAATACAACGCCGGCAACGGATACACTTGCTGGGTTCCCGCACCAGAGAGGGCGATTTATCGTCAATAGCAAAGAATCCCCGCTCCCCTTCCCACTGTAAGCCGTGGATATTCATTTCTCGGGCTAGAGTTTGCAGCTCACAATTGCCGTTGCGAAAACAGGTTAGACAGTCAAAAGGATGATCTGAGAGCAGAAGTTCCAGTACCTTCCGGCGGGCCTGCAAAACCTCCGGGGTATGCGTATAAATAACCATCCCTTCGGCTGCCGTTAAAGCACAGGCCGCTATTAATTTCGGATGACCTTCCACTTGAACCTGACAGATCCGGCAAGCAGCAATCACATTAACTTCTTTGAGATAACATAAAGTCGGGATGTCAATCCCCAAGGCTTGCGCCGCTTCGATAACCGTAGTGCCTTCCTGGACCTCGATGGGCTGATTGTCTAGAGTTAAGTTGATCATATTGTTTCCTCCTAGTGAACGAGCGCCGGGTTACTAATATCTTGACTTCCGGCCGCAATGTTCCCGATCAGGGTTTCCGCTCCTGCTTGATTTTTACCCGGCAAATGTTCGCCCGGCCCAAGGGAAATCGCTTGAAAAGGACATTTTGCCAGACATTTACCACATTTTGTACAGGCTTCGGCCTCAATGGAGTGCGCTTGTTTAGCCGCGCCCTTGATAGCCCCGGCGGGACATTCCTTACGGCAAAGACCGCAGGCTTTACAGAGTTCCGGATTTATTGTATAAGAAAGTAATTTCCGACATACCCCGGCCTGACAATGCTTCTTAAAAATATGATCCTCATATTCCTGACGGAAATACTTAAGGGTGCATAAAACGGGATTAGGAGCTGCGTTCCCCAGGCCACAAAGGGAATTTTGCTTAACCAGATGAGCGAGTTCCTCCAGATCTAACAGATCCCCTTCTTTAGCTTTCCCTTCGGTAATTCTGGTCAGGATCTCCAGCATGCGTTTTGTGCCAATCCGGCAGGGAGTACACTTGCCACAAGACTCATCACGATTAAACTCAGCGTAAAAACGAGCCACATCAACCATACAACTATCTTCGTCCATCACGATTAAGCCACCGGAGCCCATCATAGAGCCGACACTAAGCAGGGTATCATATTCCAAGGAAATATCCAGGTAAGCTTCCGGCAAACAACCCCCTGAAGGTCCGCCCGTGTGCGCGGCTTTAAACTTCTTTCCCCCAGCTATTCCGCCTCCCAGATTGAAGATAACCTCACGCAGGGTAGTACCCATCGGCACTTCAATTAACCCCGTATGCTGAACCTTGCCTGATAAGGCAAACACCTTGGTGCCTTTGCTGCGCTCGGTACCCAGGGAAGCAAACCAGGCACTGCCCTCCCGGATTATATTGGGGATATTGGCTAAGGTTTCCACATTGTTAATCAAAGTCGGTTTCCCCCAAAGTCCGGCCACGGCCGGAAAAGGCGGACGTGGGCGTGGTTCGCCCCGCAAACCCTGAATCGAACGAATCAAAGAAGTTTCCTCGCCACAGACAAAGGCTCCCGCCCCCAGACGAATTTCAATATTAAACTGAAAATCCGTGCCAAATAATTTATTGCCCAAAAGACCCTTTTCCCGGGCTTGCTGAAGTGCGATTTCAATCCGTTTCACAGCTAACGGGTATTCCGCCCGGACATAAACATACCCTTGCTCAGAGCCTATGGCATAGCCGGCTATGCACATACCCTCCAGAACCGCATGGGGGTCTTCTTCCAGAATACTCCGGTCCATAAAAGCACCGGGGTCACCCTCATCAGCATTACAGATGACATATTTGGTTTCCCCCTTGGCATCATGAGTAAACTCCCATTTACGCCCTGTAGGGAATCCTCCGCCGCCACGACCTCGTAAGCCGGATTTTTTTACTTCATCGATAATCTGCAAGGGTGTCAGCTCTTTTACCACTTTGGCTAAAGCGAAATAACCGTCCCGGGCAATATATTCTTCAATCTTTTCCGGGTTAATTACCCCACAATTCCTCAAAACATTGCGCCGTTGCCCTTTTAATTCCGCTGCTGATTCCACCTTAATGCATCTCCTCAGTGTTGTTTTTTTTATCTCTATCTTTTTTATCTATAAGATCTGAGAGCATTTCCGGTTTCAGCTTCCCGTGAATATCTTGCCCCATAACCAGCACCGGCGCCAGATTACAGGCGCCTATACAACGGGAAGACTTAAGGCCGAATTTATGATCCGGAGTTATCTCTCCGACTTTGATCCCTAATTTCTTCTCCAACTCGCTGATAAGATTAGCTGAACCGTTGACATAGCAGGCTGTTCCCAGACAAACATCCAAAGTAGTTTCCGCTTTTGGTTGAGTCGAAAAATAGTGATAAAAACTTACTACCCCATATACTTCAGCTAGCGAGATCCCCAAGCGGTTGGCAATATGGATCTGCACCTCACGCGGCAGATAACCAAACAAATTTTGGGCATAATGAAGTACCCGGATTAACACACCCTCTTCCGTAGCTAAACTGTTCATAAACTCATCCAGTTTACGATAAAGTTGATCATCTTCCGAAGGGCTGGGGCAGGAAATATTACCTTCCAGCCGTTCCATAAATTCCGGTTCAAAATCTCCAGGCCGAGGGTATTGATGATTCGCTGCTTGCTCTTGTTGCATGATTACCTCCAACTAGTTAATTATTAGTTAGAGTAAACCAATGTGTTCTTAATTATCCATGTTATAGTCAGCTAAAAAAAGGGGCAAGAGCTTAAGTACGTTTGGAAACATTATAAATGGACTCTTGGCCATGTTCTTGGCCATGTATAATAAAGGCTTTTTTGTTCTTCAGAGTAACCACTCCCAAATCAGGAACATATTTCCTTTATTTAACATAATTTGTTTTAGGTCTTATTAAGCAATTCGATAAACAAAATATCTAAGACTAATAATAATTCAAGGGAGGTTTTCTCTATGTGGTGGGGTCGATTGGGTTGGGGTTTCCCCTGGCTTGGCTTTGGACTTGGTTTCCCCTGGTGGGGTTTTCGCCGCCGCTGGTGGTGGTAATTTCTATTTTAATTCTTAGTTAAAAATCTTATGCTTAAATAAAATAAATAGGGTAACTGCAATGTATATCTGCAGTATCCTATTTATTTTAGGTTGAGGGGATTTTTAGCTCTTGACAAATTATAAATATTACAATATCATTAGAAAAAATGTAACATAAACTTTTGATTGAGAAGAGTACATACTTATGATTGTTTTTCAGAGAGTTGCAGGCGGTGTGATTGCAATAAACGGCTTTGTATGGAATGGACTCATAAAGGTGGGAGGAAAGGTCTTTGACTGAGTAATGCCCAACGGGATTTCCACCCGTTATCAATGGAATGCGTATGATAGTACGTATTTGAGGGGATGCGTTTGCATCAATCTAGGTGGTACCGCAGAAGTTTAAGGCTTTTGTCCTATTAAACAATAGGATAAGAGCTTTTTTATTGCTTTACAATACCTAAAATTAATTTCAACAAACTTAATCCAAGGAGGTCTAATATGAAAAAAGGGAGATTTGGCGATTACGGCGGTCAGTATATGCCGGAAACGTTGATGAAGGCGGTTTATGAACTTGAAGAGGCATATGAATTTAATAGAAATAATCCTGATTTCCAAAATGAGCTGAACAGCTTACTGAGGAATTACGCGGGAAGGCCATCGCTTCTGTATTATGCAGAGAAAATGACTCGGGATCTTGGTGGTGCAAAAATATACCTCAAAAGAGAGGACCTTAATCATACGGGCTCTCATAAAATCAACAATGTCCTGGGACAGGTTTTACTTGCCAAACGAATGGGAAAGACGCGCGTAATCGCGGAAACGGGTGCAGGACAGCATGGCGTTGCAGTTGCGACAGTAGCTGCCCTGATGGATATGGAATGTGAAATCTTTATGGGCAAGGAAGATACCGAACGTCAGGCGTTGAATGTTTTTCGCATGGAACTGCTGGGTGCCAAAGTTCATCCGGTCACCAGCGGAACTATGACGCTGAAAGACGCCGTCAATGAAACCATGCGCGAGTGGACAGCGCGTATGGATGATACGCTTTATGTTCTGGGTTCTGTCATGGGGCCACACCCCTTTCCCACCATTGTACGGGATTTTCAGAAAGTCATAGGCAAAGAAATAAAAGAGCAGCTTATGGTAGCGGAGGGGAAACTTCCCGACGCCGTTATAGCCTGTGTCGGCGGCGGCAGTAACGCCATGGGAGCATTCTATGAGTTCATTCAAGAGCCCTCGGTAAAGCTCATCGGCTGCGAGGCTGCTGGGCTTGGTGTCGAGAACCCAAAAAATGCGGCGACGATTGCCAATGGAACAGTAGGCGTGTTCCATGGTATGAAATCTTACTTCTGCCAAAGCAAATACGGTCAGATTGCGCCGGTGTACTCAATCTCGGCAGGACTTGACTACCCGGGAATCGGACCTGAACACGCACACCTCGCCGACACAGGTAGAGCGCAGTACGTACCGATTACGGATGACGAAGCCGTAAATGCATTTGAATATCTTTCCCGTACTGAGGGAATCATCCCCGCTGTTGAAAGCGCCCATGCTGTTGCATACGCCAGGAAGCTGGCGTCCACAATGGCAAGGGATAAGATCATTGTCGTCAATATCTCTGGCAGGGGCGACAAAGATGTAGCGGCAATCGCAAGATACAAGGGGGTAGCACTTTATGAGTAGAATTACAGAAGCTTTTAAAGGCCATAAAGCATTTATCGCGTTCATCACGGGCGGCGATCCGGATATTGAAACCACGGAGAAACTGGTTCCCGCCATGGCGGAAGCAGGCGCCGACCTGATCGAAATAGGCATACCATTTTCTGACCCTGTTGCGGAAGGCATAGTCATTCAGGAGGCGGACGAACGTGCCCTGAAGGGCGGCTGCACCACAGACAAGTTGTTTGATATGGTAACAAGAATCCGGAAAACAACCGCTGTTCCACTACTATTTATGACTTATCTTAACCCTGTTTACACCTATGGGAAAGAGAAATTCATCAGCCGGTGTGCCGAATGCGGTATCGACGGCATCATAGTTCCTGATATGCCATTTGAAGAAAAAGATGAATTAGCGGAAGTCTGTGAACTCAACAAAATCGATTTAATTTCTATGATCGCCCCAACCTCGGAAGAGCGAATCAGCTTAATCGCCAAAGAAGCCAAGGGGTTTATCTATTGTGTATCTTCCCTTGGTGTTACCGGCGTACGCAGCAATATCACGACTGACATCGGAAAAATAGTGCGAAAAGTTCGGGAAGTTACCGATGTCCCATGCGCAATCGGCTTCGGCATTTCAACACCTGAACAGGCTGGCAGTATGGCGAAACTATCCGATGGCTTAATCGTCGGAAGCGCAATTGTTAAGCTGATCGCGAAATTTGGAAAAGACAGCGTTGAGTCCGTCTCAGAATATGTACGCAGTATGAAAAAAAGCATTGAAGATGCCGTTAAATAATATTTAAAGGGAGGACACTATTATGTACAAGAACATTTTAAACAAAGCAACAACCAATCAGGAACTGACTAAAGAGGAGATTTTTGCACTCATTAAAGCCATCAACGATGATGAAGTCAGCGACGTTCAGATCGCCGGTTTTCAAGTCGCACTATTAATGAAAGGCGCTTCACTTAAGGAAATAGGTTACATCGCCAAAGCAATGCGGGATAATTGTGTTCCCCTGAAGCCTAATGTGAAAGATGATCTGATGGACACCTGCGGTACCGGCGGCGGCCTTAGCACGTTCAACATTTCCACCGCAACAGCCATCGTTGCTGCGGCAGCAGGAATCCCCATTGCGAAACATGGCAGCCGTTCTATTTCCAGCCTGTCAGGCAGCGCTGATGTGCTGGAGGCCCTTGGCGTCAATATCAATCTTACGCCCGCACAGGCTGAAAAACTGATTGAGGATATCGGTATTGCCTTCATCTACGCACCTTTATTCCATCCGGTAATGTGCAAGGTTCTGCCTGCGGAATCCGATCTTGGTATCAAAACCATTTTCTATACCATCATAGGTCCATTGATCAATCCCGCTTTTGCCCCAAGACATATCCTTGGCGTTTACAAACCGGAGCTTCTTGATACTGTGGCCTATGTAGCCAAAGAGCTGGGCTACACCAATGCCATGTTTGTACATGGTCTGGATGGTCTGGATGAAATCTCTCTCCTTGGTAAAACAAGAATCAATGAGCTGAAAGATGGCGATATCACAACTTATCAGATTCAGCCCGAGGACTTTGGCATGGAGCGATGCACACTAGAAGAGATCAAAACAGGCACCCCCGAGGAAAACGCAAATACAGTTCGTGGTGTCTTCTCCGGCGAAATTATGGGTCCCAAACGCAATGCTATCATTCTCAATGCTGCCGGCGCATTGAAGGTCGGCGGAAAAGCAGCCAGTTTTGAAGAAGGCATTACTCTCGCTAATAAACTGATTGACAGTGGTGCCGCGGCAGAAAAACTGAATCAGCTTTGTGAAATGTCCAACTCGTTTGTGGAATAAACAAATGAATACTAAATTTTCAGATGCTCTGATAGCAAGAAAACAGGCAGGTTTTATTCCCGTCATTCCAGATATTAAATGTACTTCCCCCAAGGAGGGTGACCTGCTTCGGGGAAGAGATCCATTGGAATCGGCAAAGTTACTGGCTGAAGCAGGTGCGCCCGCCCTGTCTGTTGTAACCGAGCATAAAGCCTTTGGTGGCTCCCTAGAACTTCTGAAGCGAATTGCGGCTGGAACCAAACTGCCTGTACTCCGCAAGGATTTTATCACGCGCATAGACGATCTGAAAATCACAAAGGATTGCGGGGCGGAGGCAGTCCTGCTGATATGTGCCATACAACCGCGTCCTTTACTGATGGAACTGTATGACGAAGCGTTGAAAATCGGACTCGAGCCATTGGTTGAGGCTCATACGGAGGAAGAATTGAGCTGGGTCGGTAAAATCGGCGCAAAACTTGTGGGTATCAACAATCGTAATATCCTTGAACTTGAAAAAGATGACGGAACCGTTTCCGCCACGGAGTTGCTGTCCGCATATGCACCAATTAATGCAGTACTGGTCAGTGAAAGTTCCATTCAGACCCCTGCGGAAGCTCAGGCGGCAATTAGGGCAGGCGCCGATGCGGTACTTATCGGAACAGCAATCTGGCAGGCGGAAAACATGGGTGAGTGCTATCTGGCCCTCAGCAAAGGAATAGGAGATCACGTTTAATGGGCAGCATTAAAGTGAAAATATGTGGTTTGAAAAGCAAAGTTGACGTACAAATTTGCATGAATCTGGGCGTGGATATTCTCGGTTTTGTTACGGAATACCCCATTCCGGTTCCTTGGAACCTGAGCCGCGCCGAGGCGCTGCCATTGTTGAGCATGGTCCAATCCCAGCACCGAAGTTGCATTGTTACGGGCGGTACTCCCGAAAAAGTGATCGAACTGGCTTCCAGCCTGCGCCCGTCCATAGTGCAGCTTCATTACAAGGAAACGCTGGAGGACACCATAATGATCTCTGACGCACTTCATGAACTGAATATTGATGTGATTAAGACCGTTCCCCCGGGAATCGAAGACCGCATCCTCCAATTTGGCACTTCAGATATTGAAAAGATTGTAGCGGAACTCTGCAAAACCAGCGTCTACGGATTGCTTGCAGATTCACGAGTTCCCGCAAATTCATCTGAAAATGGCACCAGGATAGATCTGGACTTCTGCCTTGAAATCATCAAACGGTCTTCAAAGCCCGTCATCATTGCAGGCGGAATAAATGCCGATAATGTCTCCAATTTTGTGAGGCAGACTGGTACAGAATTCATCGATATCATGACCGGTGTAGAGAGTATCCCAAGCGAAAAAGATGCTGCATTGTTGTCTCGTTTGTTATCGTCTATTCGTAATTTATAAACTCCAAAAAGGCCGCCTCACCAAAAACAAGTAATCTGCACCCTGTCACCGTAAGGGGAGCAGATTTTTAAAGTTTTATTGAGACGGCCTTTTTTTTGCATTTTCCTTATGGTATCCTGAATTAACTTATCACTCTCCAAGGAAACTCACGGTCTCCTTAACATCCTGCTCAATTAAAGCCACATGACTTAGCAGGCTCTGAACTAACTCCTCCGCTAACTCCTCCGCTATTTCTACTTCCAATTATGTTTACAGTCGTAAATCTTTGACTAACCTTAGGACTTTCGCATTCGGGGCATACTTTCTGATCCTTTTGGCTGATGGTACAGAAAACAAAAAATTTGTGTCCGCATTCTTGACAAACCATGTCATAGCTTGGCATTTACTTAACCCTCCCAGTAACAGACTTTTAAGTAGATTATATCACAATTCCGCCTTTTAAAACTCATATAATTTCTCTTTGAGATTATTATTAAAAATCACAAGTGAGAATAGAAGTCCGGAAATCGGCAGGAGGTCCGCCATGGGTTTTGTAACGATAATGAACTCCGTCTTTGTTATTTTATTGATGATCATGATCGGCTATATTTGTAAAAAGCTTGGTTACATGAATAAGGAAGTGACCAGGGGGGTTACGGAAATTCTTCTTAATATTGCGATTCCGGCCATTGCCATCTCTTCCTTTAATCAGGACCTTCCCGCATCAGCTTTGTCCAGCGCCATCATCCTTTTTATTTTTGCTGTTGTCAGCTATGTGGCGTCTATCTTGCTCGGCGCGTTCCTTTTTAAAAAATATCCTCCAGATCAAAAGGTAGTCATGCGGTTTATCCTTGTCTTTACCAACTGCGGCTTCATGGGATACCCTGTGATGGAGAGCATTTTTGGCAGTATCGGTATCTTCTATGCCTCCATTTACTGCGTTGTCTTCAACTTGTTCCTCTGGACCTATGGGTTTATGCTCTTTACAGGAGTCAGCGACCGGCAAACCTTAAAGAAGGCGCTTGTCAATCCAGGCACCTTAGCGACTGTTTTCGGTCTCGTTTTGTTATTAACGCCTCTTGAACTGCCGACATTTGCAGCCAAACTAGTTACGACGGTCGGCGGCCTAACTACTCCTCTGGCTATGATCGTCATAGGCGCCATGCTGGCCGAGGTTAAGTTCAGTGAAATGTTCCAGGGAATCCATGTCTATTACGGGGCCTTTTTAAGACTGCTCGTTCTCCCAGCCGCTGCGTACCTAGTTTTAAAGCTCCTGCACGTTGATCAACTGACACTGGCCGCCTGTGTCATGCTAACCGCTATGCCTCCGGCAAGCAATACTGTTATTTTCGCAGAAAAATTCGAGAGAGATTCGCTCTTAGCCTCAAAAATTGTTGTGCTTTCCACTGGATTATCAATTATTACTATTCCGTTGTTTGCCATGCTGGTTTTTCATTGATAATTTGGATTTTCTATCCAAACAAGCGAAGGGATTTCGGGTTGCTATATCGAAGATATTATGTTAATCTCAATTTGATCCTATTCTTTGCTTAGGGTGGAGAAATAAAGAAATGGTTAATAAATCATACAAAGCAGATCTATATATTATTCTCGCAACATTACTCATTGCTCTGATCATCATTGGGTTCTTTTGGTTTCTAAATAAAGATAAAGGCGTATCGTCTATTTCGGATTCGGCACCGGTTTCAACGCCAACGTCCTCTGGTTTAATGCGGATTTCAGAGGGAGGTGACGTTAACCTCCTTGTCCTGGGAGATTCACTCGTTTCTAGCACAGACGCCTCTAATCCTGGTCAAACAGGCTGGACCTCGCTCGTCTCACACGATTTACAACTCCTCTATCCAGGTACTTTAAAATGGATGTTTACGGGTGAAGGTTATAGCGCAGATAATATTCTCCCCCTTGTTCCTGAGATCGAAGTGAATTCAGACGTCGTTTTTCTCTGTTTTGGCCGCAGCGATGCCTCGGAAATAAACCCTACCGAATTCAAACAAAAGTATCAGCAGCTGATTCTAGATGTCCGCAAAAAAGTACCGCAGGCAGACTTATACTTGATTGTCGAGCCTCCGGTTAAAAACATTCAAAAGAATAATCAATTCTTCCCTCTTCGCCAGGTCATTCTCGATTTAGGCCGGCAGAACCAGCTTAACGTCCTTGATCAGTGGACGACGTTTATTAATGCGCCTGAACCTCTGGATGAGCTTTTAGCCGCTGATACCATTAACCTATCGGATAGAGGCTATCGTATTTTTGCCGATACGGTGTTAGCATGTTTCAAGGATGACCTTGCTGATCATTAATCCGTAATTATCACTTGCTTGAATTGGCGCGGTGAAATAGTGCTGCTTGAATAAATTCAATTGGTATTAACTCCTTTGTCACGGAGATATTTTTTTAGCTCAAAAATATTGATCTCTCCGAAGTGGAAAACGGATGCCGCTAGAAGGATGTCAGCCTTCCCTTCCTGAGCAGCTTCTAAAAAATGTTCCCTCGTTCCGGCCCCGCCGGAGGCAATAACCGGAACCTTTACCGCGCCTTTAATGCCTCTGATGAGTGGAATATCATACCCTGTTTTTGCTCCGTCACAGGCTTTGCTGGTTGGCAATATGTAACCGGCACCCCGAGTTTCCGCCTCCCGCGCCCATTCAATAGCATCTTTTCCTGTGGGGGTGTTGCCTCCGTCAATGTAAACTTCATATCCAGAGGGGAGGGCCGGATTACGATCTACATCAATAGCCACGACCAGTTTGGAGGGGCCAAATTCTGCAGCAGACTGGTCAATTAAACGGGGATTGCGAAAAGCCGCACTGCTGATCGATACACGGTTAGCTCCCGCCTCTAATACTTCCTCAGCATCTACTACAGAACCAATACCTCCGCCTACTGTAAAGGGGATTGTAATCACTTGAGCCACCCGCCGGACAGCTTCTAAAGTAGTCTTCCTTTTTTCGATGGTAGCGGTAATGTCTAAAAAAGCCAGTTCATCAGCTCCATTTTCGCAATAAATCCTGGCGCATTCCACTGGATCGCCCGCATCTCTTAGATTTATAAAATGCACACCTTTGACGACTCTTCCATCATTCATATCCAAGCAGGGCATAATAAGAACCTTTCTCATAACTCATATCTCCTTCAAATCATTGTACTTATGATTATACCGCAGTTCACATTTTTTATCGAGCTTGTATCTTATATTAACTTCCATTTCGACATCTATATCTTTAATTCTCAAATTTAATGCCTCTGATAGCCTTAGACCACAACCATAAAGGGTTCTAATTAAAAGTGCCAAAGGAGGAAATCCCTAATTAAATCGCGACACATTGATAATTTAACTTTCAAGGTGTCCAAATGTTTTCTGTAAGTAGGGCATTACACTTTCGGTAAAGCCGAAAGGAGATGAACAAGGTAGGAATAAAGATAAGTAGAAAGAAACCAGGGATGTTTTATAGAAGGAGGCAAGAGTATTATGAACTGGACGGAGTGGAACTTGGTAGAAGAAAATAATTTCACGGACATTTTATATG
>JQID01000123.1:0-36604 GCA_000770645.1 Desulfosporosinus sp. Tol-M | reverse complement strand
CATTTTGTACCGGCGGGGATGTAGTATGGGAGGAAAAAGAATTAAGAGTGCAGGTTTACTGGAGGTATCCTCCCCCCCAAATAATAAGGATGTCGCGCAAGCCTGTAATTGCCGCGGTTAAGGGATATTGCATGGGAATGGGAAACTGTCTTGCCTACTTTAGTGATTTTACCATTGCCGCTGAGAATGCCGTTTTTGCCCAGGGTGGGCCGCGTGTGGCTAATCCTGTTGATGGTTATGTGGTAGCATACCTGGTAAGTGTGGTGGGCGCGAAAAAAGCACGTGAAATATATATGCTCTGCCGCCGGTATACGGCCCAAGAAGCACTTGAAATGAAACTGGTCAATACGGTAGTTCCTTTGGAAAAAATCGACGCGGAAGTTGACAAATGGAGTGAAGAAATACTGACCTTGAGCCCTGGGTGTATAGAAGTCCTCAAGGCGACTTTTGATATGGAAATCGATTATATGGCCGGATCATACGGCCAATTGGCCAGGTTAATGTTTCCCGACTGGTTTACCAGTTTGGAATCTAAAGAAGGTCCCCGGGCTTTTTTGGAAAAAAGAAGGCCCAACTTCTGGAAAATCCGCAAGGATGAGCTGAAAGCCAGGGGGAAAACTGATTTGTAAGGTGGAATACCACTTTTGTGCTATTGGTGTATGATTTGGGGAATTTATGATGCTAATAAATTCTTCAACCGCTCTGCGTAATGACTATGGTATGATTTCAAATTGGCTCACCAAACTGCCGAGCCGATTTATATTACAAAAAATGGTGAAGGCGATGTAGTGGTCATGAGCATTAATGCACTCGAGCAGCGAGAAAGAATGTTGGAGCACCGCGTAAAGGTTTTGGAGGCTGAGCTTTCACGCCTATCCGGAGAGCCAACTTATACTGTGACTGAAGTGAGAAATCCTGATTAAGATCTACATAAGGGATAATGCCGCCGGGAGTGTGACCAGGAGTATGCAGACAGTGCCGAGTCAGCTTCCCAATCTGAATGTCCAGATTTATTTCATTCCCCAATATTTTCAGGTACTTTTCGCCAAAATCCCACCAAAGTCCTGCTAAAGAATCCTCTGCAGTTCCACTAGCCCGGTTTATCATCCTTACCCTCCTTAACTAAGCGCGGAGACAGTTTTATAACCGCCCGTAACATTTAATACTTTGAATCCTTTTTGACTGAGTATCCGGTCCGCAATATAACCACGCAAGCCTACCTGGCAGTATTCAATGATAGTCTTGTTGGGATCTAGTTCCCAAATTCTTTCCCGTAAGCTGTCTATGGGTATATTTACGGCTCCAGCTATATGTCCGTTAGCAAATTCTTTCTGGCTGCGCACATCTACCAGGGTATAATCTTCATCCTTATACATTTCAATATCTTTCCAAGCTACCACATGGGTCATGTCTGCTAAAATATTCTGCGCTGCAAAACCAGCCATATTTACCGGATCTTTAGCCGAGGAAAATGGCGGAGCATACGCAAGTTCCAGTTCGGTTAAATCCTCCACTGTACCGTCCAGCCTTATCACGGCGGCAATAACATCAATTCTTTTATCAACCCCATCATAACCTATCGCCTGGGCCCCTAAGACTTTTCCCTGCCCATTGAATAGCAGTTTTAAAGTCATCGGCAAAGCTCCCGGATAATAGGAGGCATGGGATTCAGGATGAACGTATACTATTTGATAAGGCAGATCGGCTTTTTGCAGAACCCTTTCGTTGGCTCCGGTACTAGCCGCCGTTATGCCAAAAACTTTAATGATAGAAGTACCCTGGGTACCTTTATAAACTGAATGCAAGCCCGCCACGTTATCGGCCGCTATTCTGCCCTGCTTATTGGCCGGTCCGGCTAAAGGAATCGCCGTTTTCTGCTTTGTAATAAAATCAACTACTTCTACCGCGTCCCCCACCGCATAAACACAAGTCTGATTGGTTTCCATCTTTTCATTGACCAGGATGTGCCCACGGGGGCCCAACTCTAAGCCGCTGTCTTTAATAAAAGCTGTATCGGGGGCCACTCCTATAGCTAAAATTATTAAATCTGCATCCAGCTTAAGGTTACTATTCAAGGTAACTTCCACCTGATTACCTATTTCCTGAAAAGATTTAACTCCGTCGCTTAGTATAAGATTAATGCCCTGCTTAAGCAGTTCCTTTTCGAGCATTACCACCATATCATCATCAAATGGAGCCAGAATATGCGGAGCAGCTTCAACTAGAGTCACGTTCAGGCCTCTTTTCCGGAGATTTTCAGCCATCTCAATGCCTACAAGGCCACCGCCGATCACAACCGTGCTATTTACTCCCTGATGATCAACATAAAGTTTTATGGCATCAGTATCCGGAATATTGCGCAAGGTAAATATTCTTTTACTGTTTATACCTGAAATGTTAGGTCTTAACGCCTTAGCTCCCGGCGAGAGTATTAAATAGTCATACCTTTCTTCATATATTCCCCGGCTTTTGCTGTTCACGATAACCTTTTTGTCAGCTGTAACTACCTGAGTGACTTCACTGTTATTTCGAACATCGATATTGTACCTGGCGTGCATTGATTCCGGAGTTTGTACAAAGAGCTTGCTACGTTCCTTAATAGTTTCACCAATATAGTATGGCAGTCCGCAGTTGGCAAAAGAAATATACTCATCTCTTTCAAACATGATAATCTCAGCATTTTCATCCAACCTTCTGAGCCGGGCCGCCGCCGATGCTCCTCCAGCCACCCCGCCAACTATCAATACTTTTTTACCCACTTTTATACCTCCCATAATATTTTATGTTAAGCATATTCACCGGCATCCTCCTTGGGCAAAAGGCCTTAATTTCTCAACTATGTTTATATACCAGGAATACTCATTTTTGGTTAAACAACTTTAGAATGAAGACGGATTCTAACATTTTTGCAAGAGGTAATAAATCTAATTATCCCTTGATTTTATCGTACACCATCATAGTATATTATTCAATGTTCTTACTGCTTTCGGGCCAGTCACAACCTTTTCACGAAATGAGGGGCGAGCCTTAGAGTGGTTGCATCTTTTACTCATTATTGTCTCATCATTAACTATTTTTCAACCTTAAAAACTCAGTAGCTGCTTTTAGCCTGCGATCTGGGTCTGTAGATTTCAGTTCCTCTTCTAATACTTTTAAAGCCTCATTAAACAAATTATCCAACATAGTAGAATTCTCTTTGCTTATTACTGGTTTTTTGCGAATTATTTCATCTAACCCCGATTCTTCAATAGATTCCGGGTATTCACAGATAGTGTTTCGATTGTTAATTAGTCTCTGAATGCTACCTTCAAGATTAGAAAACTGTATTCGGTCTATCCATTCGACACTTCGTCTGTGGCACATTCCATCTTGTTCGTTGTCATACTGTGGCTCGTATGTGTAATCTCCTACTATTCCATAATAAGCCCAGTCTTTTTCAGCAATGATTACCACATCTCCTGTTTTCATGGTATTTACGAATGTATTAACTTGACCTAGTGCATTTCCCAGTTTATGTCCTGTTTTATTATATTCCTTTTCAAGCCTGTCACGTATTTCATCTTTGCTCACTTGGGTTAAATCCCCAATCCCCGGCCAACCAATACATACGAACTTCTCACCAATAAACTCTCTAAATCTTTCATTCCCATGTGGTTTTGTTTTCATTTGAAAAATTTTCATAAACTTACCTCGCTTTCATGTTATTCGTCACGCTTCGTAACGCTTCGTTAGGTTTAATATATCCCGCCAAATTTGTTGCTGTCAATAACTTTTTTCGTGACGATTCCCTACGAATACATAACGATAATAGAAAGCTATAAAATCAATAACCCTCTTTCATTGTACACCGATTCTCCGCCGCTACCGTTGCCACAACGGATAGCGCGGTCGAGCGCCATGATGGTTGCCACGGTGCCGTCGATTTTCTCAGCCGACTTTTCCTTGTCTGCTTTTATATTTCCGGCAGGGTCAGTACGGGCAAATATGTTGCCCATCATCCACCGAAGGACCGGGTGACCTCCGTGAGCGATTTTCTGTTCCAAGGTCAATTTCATCAGCTCTTGGCCGATTTCATTATCTGTAATTTGACAGAGCAAATAATTTCCTTGATTATGGTTAAATGATAAAGTATCAACTTAATACAGGGGGGTGAACTTAATTTGGAAAGAAAAGAAATTTATCTTGCCGGAGGATGCTTCTGGGGTACTGAAAAGTATTTGAAATCTATCCCGGGCGTCAAGAACACTGAAGTAGGCTATGCTAATGGGATGATACAAAATCCCAGTTATGAAGATGTTTGCCATAAGAATACGGGCCATGCGGAAACCGTCAGAGTTGAATATGACCCCAAATACATTGATCTAACTCACGTTATCAATTTATTTTTTCAAGTAATTGATCCGACTTCTGTCAACAGGCAGGGAAATGATGTCGGAAGCCAGTACAGAACAGGAATCTATTATGTGGATCCGAAGGATGAACCGATCATACTAGCTGCAGTTTCAGAACTCCAAAAGAAATATGACAGACGAATTGCTGTCGAGATTCTACCATTGATAAATTACTCTCCGGCTGAGGAATATCACCAGGATTACCTGACAAAGAATCCAAACGGCTATTGCCATATTGAAAGAGATGCCTTCGATAGAGCGCGCCAATCCATCGTCAATCCGTCTGACTACTCTATGCCGGAAGAGATAGAGCTTAGAAAGAAGCTAACGCAGCTGCAGTACCGGGTAACCCGAGAGAATACTACGGAAGAGCCTTATCAAAATGAATATTATGATCAGTTTTCTCCCGGGATTTATGTGGATATCGTAACCGGTGAGCCTCTGTTTTCATCTGCAGACAAATTTGATTCCTGTGGCTGGCCCGCTTTTTCAAAACCCATTGATCCCTCTGTTATTAATACTACATTAGACAAAACATGGGGAATGGTACGAGAAGAGGTCAGAAGCCGCATAGGCGACAATCATCTTGGTCATGTTTTCCCGGATGGGCCAGAGGAGTCCGGCGGCCTCCGCTACTGTATCAACAGCGCCTCGCTCCGCTTCATTCCCAAGGAAAACATGGAGGCAGAGGGGTACGGGAAATACCTGCCCAATATCGGATAAGTCCAAAAAGGTTCATAGTCTATTCATTGATTACAGGTCTCGTCCCATTAAACTTCCTCAAACGTTTAATCCATGTGTTCTCATAAGAGAAACCAACTTTTCACGGTTTGTATCCTCCATTGTAGTGAGAGGCAATCTGAGGTAATCCTTGCAGAAACCCAGAGCTGCCATAGCAGCCTTGACCGGAATAGGGTTTACTTCACAAAACAGTGCTTCTATAAGGGTATAAAGTATAAATTGCTGCTCTGCACTGCCGGTAATGTCACCTTTAAAGAAACGGGTGCAAATCTCACGTGTCTGTGCCGGCATTATGTTGGAAAGCACAGAAATGCCGCCAACTCCACCAAGAGCCATAAGTGGCACTATCTGATCGTCATTGCCTGAATATAAATCAAGCTTGCCGCGCACACGCGCCATCGTTTCTACAATTTTTGAAATGTTGCCATTTGCTTCTTTAATCCCTACTATATTTTCGTGTTCAGCTAATACCTCGTAGGTTGAAGGCTCAATATTGATACCTGTCCTTGAAGGAACATTATAGAGAATGATAGGCTTTGTACTCTTGTCGGCAATTTGATTAAACACTTTAATCAGGCCTTTTTGCGTAGCCTTGTTGTAATAAGGGGTAACCACGAGCATTGCATCCGCGCCTGCTTCGCAGGCAAAACGGGTGAGGTCATGCGCGTATTCAATGTCATTGCTGCCTGTTCCTGCTATGACCGGCACTCGGCCTTCCGCGCGCTGAACTGCAAACGTAATTGCTGCTCTGTGCTCAGCGTCAGTTAAGGTCGACGCTTCACCTGTGGTTCCACAAATCACCAGAGCATCAATCTCTTCGACAATTTGCCAATCGATCAATTTGCCAAACTGCTCATAATTAATTCCTGTTTCGTCCAGAGGGGTGATGAGAGCGGTAGCGATACCTTTGAAAACAGTGTTCTTTTTCATATTAATTTCACATCTCCTTTTATAAAAAAATAGCTGATACGGAATCAGCTACTAAATTACCCATATGGTTTTCCAATCATATTGTAATATAGATAGCTCTCCGCAAACGCGACAGTTGAACAAATCTTATTTTGTTCAACCAGCCCAGTCCCTACGTAATTGGAACCAACTTCGGCATCTACCCCTTTCACCAAAGCTACGGTCTTACGTAAACCTTTACAACTTTGGGTACTGATTGGAATCATGGAATTAGCGGTAAGCAGCTTTCCTTTCGATAATTCACTGACAGTCTTTGCTCCCGTGGACATTATAATATAGAACATCGCATCTACAAATTCTGCTCTCTGTTCCATTGACAGCCGATTAAGCCACGACCTCAATATTTTGTTCAAGTTCAGGCTTTCCTTGGTTAATCCATTCTCGTAAACAAAACTTTTACCTTTTACTTCCCATGAAAAGGCATTATGCTGCATGATGCCAGTTTCACAGCTGCCCACCACCTTGTATTCTTCGCTGTGCTCCAATAGCATGCCCACAACCGAAGATTTTGGTATTATTGTATTGATTTTGTCCAGTATTTTTTTATACCCTTTCCTTTGTATGACATTTATATGAAATCCGGGCCCGTCGTTGTTATAGACCCCGATTATTCTATCTTGAATATTGTTCATAATCAATTTGATTAACGTAACCTGATAATTTGATATTCTTATAACGTATTGACTGTGCAGTTTTTATCAGCAATCCCGGAATTTGGCTAAAAAAGGGATTATTGTCAAGCGGGGAAGGTTGAGCCATCTTTTTGCTGAGCCGTTCTGCCACTTTCGACAATGAAATTGCGCCCCTGTCCGTTTCCCGTGGGACGATCCCGTCAAATTCCACGTAGGCGAGTACGGACATTACCAGATTGTCAACTTCATTAAAACTGTCGCGTGCAAAGCTCAAGTCTCCACGCCAATTCAGATAATCAAATATATTTTGCATAATACTCCTTCAGACACCTATAATATAGTATTTACATCAAGATCTGACTGGTTAATCATTACCAGATAACGATTCCGGATAAACCCCTCATAAAGATTTTTGGAGATCTTTTCCTCGGTGGTTTTTGCCCGACCACACGCCTCCATTCTTATCGAACTTTACCAGCCCGCTGAAATGCCCTGTCGGCTAAAATACGGGATGTGGTACTATATATCCTGAACATTTTATGGACATGCTGAATAGTATACATCAAGAGCCTTCTCCGTCTTATTGGATTTCTAAATGAGGAGGCGAAAGAGGTATGTTGGAAGGGTTATTAAGATTGTTAGAGTTTTTTGTTGCATTATTAAGATTGATTATTTCATGGTTTGGAACCGCTGCGCAAGCGATGGCTTAATAGGGTGGTTTTGCCTAGGTTATATACCTAGGCCTTTCCCTTTGGCATATTCTACAAATTCAACCCACCCCAGCACATCCCTAAGCTACCTACAGTTCCTCCTTTTTCCGTTATGCACAAGGTGAAGATCCATCAGTGCTTTATTTGAATTGATAGGCAATACATAAACTGCAATTCATGCCACACGGAGCAATAAGATTTTCTTTCATTATAATTTTCGCCTTCCTGCTTCAATAATCGCAATAGCCCTGTTTGAAAATTTTGATCATGTATATTAGCCGCTTAATATATGCTTAGGGATTGCTACATCTAGCCTATCTCCACAATCCTACGGATGTTATCTATACTGTCCACTCAATCTTACTTCATTGTCAATTCTTTTTCTATCCCTCGATATGTTCACACAAACGCAAAAATACACTTTAGTTTAAATAGTCAATTCAGATGTAACCTGTCAAGCCCAGTAAAATAAAGGCTTATACCTTTGACATCAAGACGATCGTCTCAACGTGTTGGGCAACGAAGTGATACTAATACGCGTAATTATTGTTTTTGCGTAATGGTGCGACCCCCTATGAAGAAAAATTAAAGGGGTCGTTTGAAAAGTGCCTTCTTACCAATGTACTAAACTGCTACCGCAGTAGCCTCGTACCCCAAAGAAGTAATTGTTTATTTGCTTCTTTGTCGATCCTAGATGCTGCCTGTTTAATTCCTTTGCTTTCAGCATAGATTGGCAGATGATGTTTTCTCCGATAATCTCTTATCCAACGACAAACTGTGTTTTTATCTATTCCCATCTCCTCAGCAACACAGTTTGCTGATTTTCCGTTTCTAAGATGTGCTTCGCTGTTCGTTCTCTCATTTCTTCTGAATATTTACTGTTATTGCTCCCCATTTTTGTCCTCCTTTTGTATGCGTACAACTATAACATTGTGACTCAACAAAAGACGAACTGTTCCAAGTGCGGTTAGTAGCAAGAAGCTACATTCAGTTTGAGATACTGAAAATCTATTGCAAGTCTGTATTCTCTTTAATACCTTTACTTTTGTTTCTCCGCTGCTCCGATTCTTCCCGACGTTTTTTAGATTGATCCAGTAATTCTTTTTTCAATCTTTCTATTTCCGCCCTGACATAATATCATTGTAACAAATTTGAGTACTAATGGGACGACACGCGGGATAGCTAAAGGATAAGTTCTAACTGGTATTAGCTATCGTTCAGGTATTAATCGATACTTCGGAGCCGTGATACGCAGCAGAATAAAATAGAGGTAGTGGCCTGGGTTTTCTTCCTTATTAACCAGTACATATAAATGCCATTAAAAATAGGGCGTTTTACTCTTTATATTTCGGTCGTAACTTAGTCAACTTTTCAAAAGAAAAACGAGTTGCAACATAATTACAAGTTATATAAATTACAAATGTAATAAAGAATGAATATATATTATCCCAATGTTTTGGATGATAAATTCCTAGCCACTGAAAAATGGGCAGACCAACAAATGAAACTGGAATCAAAACCGCTATTTGTCCGAGGTTAAGGGTTTCAAAAATCCACCTGTCCGAGTTTAGGGGTTTTGAAAATCCGCCTGTCCAAAATGAAGGGTTTTGAAAACTCCTGCTGTCCGTTTAATAGGGTATATTTTAAATTAGCCCCCATAAACGCCAGAAAGCCCGCTATCAGCGGACTTTTTCATTGTATCAATTATTGAGTGATTTTATGCGTCCGCAACAAGGCATTGATACAATTTAATTATTCCTTTTTGAAATCTCCAAGGTGGGTGCAAATCCGTTTAGGTGGGTGCAAATGCCCAGAAAGCGCCGTATTCTTGGGGATTTTCGCTTTATCTGCCAGAGTGATCAGACTCTCAATGACAGCAGAAATCCCGCCCATATCCTTGAGGCACATTTCCTGCCGAGGCGGAAATACGAAAGTGTGACTCTCGAAAACAAGGCGGGATTTGTTTCATAGGTGCGGTTATGAGGGGGATGAGAGAAGCACCACATTTCTGTGATGCTTCTTACGGTGTTTATGCTTTTGTAGTCTTCCTGGCTTGGTACGAAATACTTTCAATTTCGGCTTTACAACACTTTTTATATTTAATGTTGCTTCCGCATGGGCACTTATCATTCAGCTCTACCTTCTTATAGAATCGTGGGTGAATTATGCTGTGGATATTCTCCGACCGAACTTCTTGTCGAATGATGAACAGCAAAATCTCTGCCATTAGTACAGCCACTTTTGATAATCCAATACAGTCAATAGCCATATCCATCAGGCTTTTGGTAAGTTTTGCTTTACTAGGATTTTTAAGGTCAAATGCGATTATTGTTTGTGACAGACCATCGTATTTGATATTATTATGCCCGATGCCGTTGCGGAGGAAACGGTTGGCTGGAATATTCAGCAGTTGTTGTAACGGTTCGGATAGTTGAACTTTTTCCAGCTTCATTCCGTTGTCCAAGGCTATGTATCGGCTATAATCGTTTGGCAATTTCTTGTACTTCCAATCTCCGAATAAATTATCGAAGGTAGAATTATAAACCTGAAAATCATTCCGCAGAGTAATATTATCGAGGCAAACCGGTATAAACATCAAAGACAAAAGAGTTTCATATGCGTCTTGGTAAAACGTCTTGATATCTCCAAATGAACATGTCGCAATTCCAACATCTTCCTTGTCCTTATTGTTAAAACGAATATATGTCTCAGCCGGAAGAATATTCGGATAAATGTCCATGAATGCGGAGAAAACGTAAATAACCCTTCTGTATGAAGCAATCACATCCTGCACTCCACCCATTTGCTCAACAAATAAATGCAGTTGCTCTCTATCGGTTTTTGAAAGGACTCCGAGCAAACTGGAAATGCAATCGTCTTGATTTGGCTCGTAAAACAGGTTTTTCGTTTCTTCCTGAACGACTTCCTGTAAACAATGGAGCGATTTGAGGTAATTATCACACTGATATGAATAATCGCCCATTTTGTTCCGTAAAGCAGTAGAGATAAAATCAACGCTGCCCTCATCAAGAAGTTGAAAAGCAATGCTACGCCATGCTTTCCACTCTTCCATATTCTTCACGAAATACTTCAGACGTTCGATGCGTTCCAGCATATCAACTTGATCTGCAGCTTCCAAAAACGGAGAACTGGCAATAAGATTACCGTCAAACTCCCGCACTTTTTTACAAGGCAATTCACCTGAAATATCAACCACATAATCAGCATTTAGGATTTTATGGGAAACGGAGTCGATGTCGCATTCTTCTGTTTTTGCGTTATACATATGGAGGCCGTATTCACCGGACGATGAACCCATAATGTAAACGCCTTTTATCAATGCCCGACAATTAGCACAGTGTACGCGAAATGGATATTCATTCAAGTATCCGCCATCCTCAATACGTAAATATGTTTTTTTACCGCATATAGGGCAGATTGCAACTTTCGGAATCACCATACGCCCCTCCACACATTTTTTCTATATTAAAAAAGGCACATAATCCGAAGATTACATGCCCTGACGCGAGGTTGGAGTTAGTGATTGCCAAAAATGGCAATCACGCTCTCTTTGGCAGCATCAACCATATGGTTGAACGCTTCCTTGGCACCGTCCGGATCCATTTTCAAGACGAAAATGGAAAAGACAAGTGTCCCACCCAGGGCAACAGAGACTTTCCAGTCAACGACCTTAGAGTCCATAGCCGTACCTCCTTTCCGGGACTTGCGTCCCAAGAATAAAAATGGCCGACTATGTTGCCCTACGTCAGTAGCATTATATAATAAAAGCTACAGCTATTCAATCTTATAAATGTAAATTATTACCTTAATAATGCTTTTCGTAATTACACCGTCAATCTCACCCCACCGAGAAAGCAGAATGTCAGCTTGCCTTGCGGGGTTACTTCTATTTTCTCCAGAACGGCAAGCGAGAAGGCATAGTTGAATTCTTTGATTGTTCCCATCTCATCGAGAATTCGGCTGAGTTCAGTGGCGCGGTATCGCAGAAGGATATCGTCCGTGGTGTCGGCAGTGCGCTTGAGCGTTGCCTGGTATCTCTGCTTTTTACTGACCAACAGATTCCACCCACGGATAAACGCTTTTTCCGACTTGCCTGCCTCTATCTCTATGTCAGTGCAAAGCATTTGTCGTGGCTGTGGCAGCTTGCGTTTGTTTCTCCTGTAATACTTTACCCATCTGTTATTCGCGTCAACATCCCGAAGGGGCTGACCTCTCGGTATAAACTCCATCCCGTTGACAGGAGTACCGTTACCTCCATGATAACTGCTGCACCTCCAGTATTTTTTGCCTTTCACGGATTTTACCTTGGACTCAAGAAGAACATAGGTATGGCCGCAGGTTTGGCATACGAGTCTGCCGGACAGAGGGAATTCTTCGGAACCCGGTCTGTAGATGGTCACGCTATGCTCCTTGCAGTAGTTTTCTCTCCGGTGCTGTTCCGCAGCGGCAAGTTCCCATACGTCCCGCTCCACGATTGCCGGTATGCTGTTCTCCGCATAATACTGCGGAAGTATTCCATCGTTTTTGATACGGCGGTGGCTGATTGGATCGGCAATCAGTGTTTTCTGGAACAGCGTATCACCCTTGTATTTTTCATTGCGTAAGATTTTACGCACTACGCTCAGATGCCACACATTGTTGCCCCTCTCCGTCGGTACTCCCTCGGCGGTAAGCCTTTCGGCAATCTGTGTAGCAGTGAACCCGGAGATATAATCTGTATATATTCGCCTCACCACTGTGGCTTCATCCTCGTTGATAGTAATGACTCGCTTTTTCTGGGAGTAGCCGTAGAACTTGCCGAGAGGCAGACTGCCCGCTTCGCCTTTTTCATATTTCCGGCGGACACCCCATTTTACATTCTCCGACATATTCGTGCTCTCATTTTGTGAAAGTGCCGAAATAAGTGTCAGAAGAAGCTCACCCTCAGGGTTGATGGAATGGATATCCTCCTTTTCAAAAAAGACATCAATCCCGAGACTCCGCAGCTCCCTCGTATATACAAGAGTGTCTACGGTGTTGCGGCCGAAGCGGGAGACGCTCTTGGTGATGATCCCATTTATCTTCCCGGCGCGGCAGTCTTCCATCATCTGCAGAAAGCCTTCCCGCTTATCAACCTGAGTGCCGGAAATGCCCTCATCCGCATAGATGCCTACGAAATCGCAACTGGCATCTTCGGTGAGGGCTTTCTCATAGTACTCCTTTTGCGCGGAGAGACTGTTCAGTTGTTCGTCCTTGTCCGAGGAAACACGGCAGTAAGCCCCCATACGCTTCAGAGGACTGTCGTCGGTTCGTTCAGTCGATACCGAACGGAACAAGGGTATAATCCGTTTTGTCTCCATTTTGGACCTCCTTCACCGTCCAGTGCCCGGCGCTGTGTTCCTCTCCGGCAATCTCAAAGAGTATGTTCTCCCGCAATGGGATGCCTGGACAGGCAGACTTGCCCTTGGAAAGGTATGTCCCGCATTGCCAGTTCACGCACCACTGACTTTTCTGTCTCCGCAGGACCTTTCCGCAATTTGGACAATGCAATCTGCCGGAAAAAGGATAGGTCTTCGTTTTTCTTTCCTCAATGCGGGCATTCGCTTTCTCCCACACCTTTGTGGTGACGATGGAGGGATTGTTGCCCTCCACATAGAATTTGCTGTACGCACCGTCGTTGGTGATCTGAATTCCTCTTAAATCCACATAGCTTTTCTGCAAAAGGCAGTCGCCTTTGTACTTTTCGTTTTTGATTATCCGCAGCACCCGGTGATCGGACCAGGGATAGCCCGTATCGGTGGGGATGCCGTCCGCAGTCAGCTCCTCCGCAATTTCCGCTGGCGGCGAACCATCTATATATCTATGGTAGATACGGCGTACTACTTCCGCCTGGGTCTCTTCTATAAGCCATTCTCCGACGGCACCTTCGGTATAACCGTAAACGCGGGATGGATTGACAAGGCTTTCTCCGCCTTCGTACTTCTTGCGGATAGACCAGCGGACATTAGTCCGCACCTGTTTCCGCTCCTCCTCGGCAAAAACCGCGTAGAGGAACATCATGAGCTCACCCTCTTCGGAGATGGAGTAAATGTTCTCATTTTCGAAATAAACACAGATGCCGAGGTCGTTCAACGTCCGTACTGCTTTCAGGAAAAACAGCGTATTTCTCGCAAAGCGGGATATCGACTTCGTAACGATGAGGTCGATTTTTCCTTCCTCCGCCGCTCTCATCATAGCATCAAAGCCGGGGCGTTCCTCCTTGCTGCCGGAGATTCCCTCATCGGCAAATATGCCGATAAAGATACAGTCCGGGCGGTTTGAAAGCAGTGTCATGTAATACTCCCTTTGTGCCTCAAGTGAGAGGAGCTGGGCATCGTGTCCCGTGGATACTCTCACATAAGCACAGACCCGTTGAAAAGCGGGAGCGTCATTCTTTTTCGGAAACTGCACTTCCGTCACTTTCTTTTGCTCGTTTGACATAGCTTCTCACACCCCTTTCTATTATCCAAGGGAGTTCCGAGCCATCCCGCAGAATGAACTTTACGGTCATATCATGGTATATGATCATGTGGTTGACCGCAGCCTGCCATAAAAGCGGGTCGAACTGCGTAAGCAGGGTTTTCTGCTTTCTCAGCAGTTTCAGAAAACTCTTGACCTGGCTCTTTTTTGCCGCGCACAAAGCGATTTTCGAATTCATTTCCTGACGCTCCCTTTGGAGATCATCCAGAACCGCAATATACTTGTTATATTGCTCATTAACCCTATCGAGGTCACTGTCGCTTTTACTTCGCTTGAACAGAAATTCGCGTGTCCGTTCCGTTTCATCCTCGATGCGCTTATCCAGTTCATCACGGCGGCGGACATATTCGGAATCATCAGTAATGGCGGCAAGACAGATGCGGTAGTTTTCCGCAATCTCGTCCTTTCGTGCAAGCAGGCTGTTGAAGGCATCCATAAAGCATTTCTCGATTGATTCAGTCTTGACTGTCGGTGTGGTGCAGTATTTTCGCTTCGTGAACTTGTTGTTGCAATGCCACTCATAAGTGCGGTAAGCCGTATTGCTGTGCCAGACTTTCCGCCCATAGAATCCTCCGCAGTCCCCGCAGATGATTCTGCCGGAGAACGGCGAAACGCACCGCATAAATCCGCCGGCGGCTTTCCGTCTGGCAAACTCCTCCTGCACCATTTCAAAAGTCTCCGCGGAAACGATAGGAGGATGATTATTTTCAATATAGTATTGGGGATATTCGCCTTCGTTTAATTTAGTCCTCTTAGTAAGAAAATCTACGGTAAAGCGTTTTTGAAGTATTGCGTCCCCCTTATATTTCTCGTTATGTAGGATGCTTTTTACCACGCTTGCTTGCCATACCTTCTTTTTCATCGGGGTCGGGATACCTTCCTCGGTGAGGCGGGCGGCAATATCGAAGGCAGTCTTTCCAGCAGGAAATTCGCTGTAAATGTGTCGGATGATTTCAGCCTGCTCCTCAACAATCCGCGAATTGCCGTCTTCGCCCATCTCATATCCGAGGAAAGAACTGTAGGCGAATGTCACTTTTCCGTCCGCAAATGTTTTTCTGCGACCCCACGCGGTATTGGAGGCAATGTTTCGCACCTCTTCCTGAGCCAAACTGGAAAGAATCGTCAATAGCAATTCTCCCTTGGAGTCAAGAGTATAGATATTCTCTTTCTCAAAGAAAATTTCTACGCCCTTGTCCTTCAGTGAACGGACTGTGGTAAGGCTGTCCACTGTGTTGCGGGCAAATCGGCTGACCGATTTTGTAAGGATGAGGTCAATCCTGCCGTCGAGAGCATCCTGCACCATGCGGTTGAAACCGTCACGCTTTTTCATGTTGGTGCCGGTGATCCCCTCGTCTGCGTAAACCTCGACGAATTCCCATTCTGGGTTGGATTTGATGTATTGGGTGTAGTAATCGACCTGTGCATCATAGCTGCTTATCTGCTCGTCCTTGTCAGTCGAAACACGGGCATAGGCCGCAACTTTTCTCCTTTTTATCATTCCCGGCAGTGATGCTGAAAAGCTGGTGGGCTTGGCCGGAATGACTGTTATCGTTTTTCCGCTCACTGATTACACCTCCTTGCTGTGGCTTGACGCGCTTTTTCCCGCATCTCAGGAGTCCAGCTTTCACTGCGCGATCTGTCCTGCCAGATGTATTCGGCTACGGACCCGTCTTTGAAAATGAACCGTAAAATATTACTGGGCATCGCATCAATGCGTTTAACCTTAGCAGTGAAACACTCTTCACTGAAGGTTCCCTCTCCAAGGGCGCCGGCTATCACGCGTTTAATTGTTCCCTCCGGGATGGCTTTAGACGCGCAGTAGCTTTTACCCTTCGTGTTGAATGTCGAGCAGCACCATACGATATTGTACGGAGTTGTTTTGCGGCGATAGTTTTTTCCGCAGATTCCGCAGCGTATCTTCTTGGTGAAAACGCTTGCTGTACCGCTCTTCTGAGTGTGCTTTTCAGCCCTAAACGCTATTTCCTTTTGAACTGCTTCAAAGGTATCCTTTGAAACGATTGGTTCATGATTATCGGAAACATAGTATTGAGGGAGTTGTCCGGTATTCGGAGACTGCCGTTTCGACAGATGATCTGAACTGACCTTTTTCTGCAGGAGCAGATCCCCCATATACTTTTCATTACGCAGAATATTGCGGATGGTGTCGTGATGCCAGATTGAAATCTTCTCCGAAGAGATGCCGTTTTCATTTAGAGTGTTGGCGATTCCCTGCGCTCCGCAGCCGGAAAGGTAAAGGTTAAAAATCTCTTGCACGATAACTGCCTCGTCCGGGATTACAGTGATTACACCGTTGACCAGACGGTAGCCGAGCATCGTGCAGGTGTTGGGTTGCCCTTGCTCAAAGCCCTTGCGAATCCTCCATTTACAATTATCGCTGCATGAGAGGCTTTCTTCCTGCGCAACCGAAGCCATAAGCGTAAGCATGAGTTCTCCTTCTTCGCTGACGGAATCCATATTCTGATCTTCAAAGAAAACATTGATTCCAAGTTCCTTGAGTTCCCGTGTGGTTTCCAGAAGAGTTACCGTATTGCGGGCAAACCGTGAAATGGATTTCGTAATTACCACATCGACATGTCCGCTCCGGCAGTCGGCAAGGAGCTGCTGAAACTGTTCACGGCTGTCTTTTGTGCCGGTCTTTGCCTCGTCAGCGTATACCCCCGCAAATTCCCATTCAGGGTTGTTAATGATGTAATTGCGGTAAAAGTCTATCTGCGCTGCCAGGGAATGCAGCATGGTCTCCTTGTCGCATGACACCCTGGCATAAGCCGCTACGCGCTTTTTAACGGTAATAAGCCTTGCCTCGGGAGTGATGTTTATGATTCGTTTTTTCATATAGTGCCTCCTTTGGTAGTGGACATATTACCGTCAATGTTTGTTATTATCCAGTCATATTTGAAAACTATCGCACACAAATACCGGTGAATATTTCGCCCTCAGAATTGTATCAATTACCCGGTAGTCGTCCTCAGATATTAGCCCTTCAGAAAGCATACTTTTGAAAGGCGAGAGGCTCGCATGATACATCAGTTCTCTGTCCAGCCGCTCTTTTGTCACGACGGGTCACCGCCCTTGAAGCGAATGGATACATAGCAGCTGTGGGAACAATATTTCCGCGTTGTATTGCCATAAGCCGTAAACGGCTTTCCGCAGGCTTCACATACATAGCTGTGAACGGCTCCGTTTTTTATATCTGCGTGGTGTTTTACCCACCATGTTTTACGGCATTCATCCGTGCAAAAACGGCGCCTTTTATGTTTCCCGGACTGTACTATGGGTTTTCCACACTGCGGACAGACGCTTTCTACGGCAGAATCGCTTCGTTTTCCCGCCAGGCCATTACGCTGGCAGTAGCTTTTAACCGTATCCTTTGAAATGCCGAGTCTGTCTGCTACAGCTGTATAGCCAAGCCCCTGCAGACGCAGAGTCCTGATCTGTTCTTTCTGGTTATCCGTCATAAGAAAACCACCTCCTGCCTTGTAGCCTTGGGAGGAGGTGGAAAAGGACGTTTTCAGTTCTTTTTATAAAATTCACATTCATAGCCGTCAACCCGGAGCAAAAGTCCCGGTGTCCAGGGAGGCACCCGACCCATCTGTTCACAGACCGCTGCGAGGGACATGGAACCGTCCGCTTCAATGATGATCTCATCATGCACATGAGCAACGATGGAACAGCAGCGGAGCGTTTGCATAGCGTACATCAGAATATCCCGGCTCGTTGCCTGGATGATGTTCTCCACAAATTTGGGGCCGTAACTTTCGAGTCTTTCCCATTTCTTCGTGCCGCCTACGCCCTCATAGGTAACGGACTCGCCACCGAAGACATTCTCTCCGATTCTTGGCTTAACATAGGCAAGTCGTCTTCCGGAAGGCAGAGTAATGAAAAGAAAGCCGCTTTGATAATCGAACTTGATTCCGTGGCTTTCGGAGAAGGTTTTCTCTTTTACGCACTTCTTGACTGCCGAATCGACATCCCACCAGAACTTTACGATATTGGGGTTTGATTGCCTCCAGGCAGTTACAAGCGGCTGAAGTTCCTCCTCGGCAAGTCCCATATCGAGCGCTCCCATCGCTTTGAGAGCACCCACGGAACCGCCGTAACCGAGCGCCAACTCAGCAATTTTGCCTTTCTGCCGGAGGTGGCCGTTGATGCCGTGCTTTTCCACGGGAACCCTGAACATTTGAGATGCCGAAGCACAGTAAATGTCACCTCCGTTTGCAAATACCTCATCGCGCCATTTCTCTCCGGCAAACCAGGCGATCACACGCGCTTCGATTGCAGAGAAGTCCGCCACGATGAACTTTCTTCCGTTCTGCGGCACGAAGGCTGTACGGATAAGCTGTGAGAGTGTATCCGGGATATCGTCATAAAGCATCCGCAGTACTTCATAATCGCCGATCCGCACAAGGGATCTCGCTTCCGCCAAATCCGGCATATGGTTTTGCGGAAGGTTCTGCAATTGAACAAGCCTCCCGGCGAACCGGCCTGTGCGGTTGGCACCGTAAAATTGAAACATTCCTCTCGCTCTGCTGTCCCGGCAGACGGCGTTTTCCATAGCCGTATATTTCTTTACCGAAGATTTTGCAAGCTGCTGCCGGAGAGTCAGCACCTCTCGCAGTTCGTCCGGCGCTGTTTTTAAGAGCACCGCAACATCCTTTTTGCCGAGAGATTCAACTTCCAGACCGTTGCAGGAAAGCCACTGTTTTATCTGCTGCACTGAGTTGGGATTGTCAAGGTCGGTCAGATTACGCATTGCGGCCGAAAGCACTTCTCTTGATTTGCCGTCTATTCGGACTGCCTGCCTGACAAAGTCCATATCCACACCGATGCCACGGTCGTTGATTTCCTGGTCGAGGTGATATTCGTCCCATACAAAATCAGGAACAGGGAATCGGGCAAGCTTCTGCTGAATCTGCATCTCCGTTTCAACATCACGTTTGTTATACGCTTTATAATCCGTCCATTTGTCCGGGGCATCTGACGGAAAATTACGGGTGCGGCTGCCGTTGGCTTTGGTGGGAGCGCAAGGCATCGAGAAGTATTTTATAAGGTCTTTGCCTTCCTTCAACTTTTGTTTTTCCAGACCAAGAACCGCGCCGACACCCTCAAGGGACAGCGGCAGTCCCATATACGCTGACCAAACCATTGAGCAGCGCCAGGAGGACGGGTTGAGAAATCTCGCATACTCCGTAGACAGCGAATTTGAGTCATGGAAGGACTCAAGGCTTACGCCATGGCCTGTAAGATATCTTGATAAACAGACGCGCTCAAACTGAGCGTTGAACGCCCATTTCAGAACCGCTTCATCAGTCAAAGCATCAAGAACATCCTCCGGCATGCTTTCACCCTGTGCGAGATCGATGACGGAAATCTCTCCGCCATCAATACTGTATCCGAAAAGCAGTATCTCAAAATCCTCACTCTCGGCATAGCGATATACTCCGCCTTTGGCAAGGTTGACCGAGGAGTAGGTTTCAATGTCTATGGATATCGTTTTCATAAATTCACCACCTGTCATATAAGGAAACGGGCGGCAGAAGTTGCCCTCCGCCGCCCATGTGCAGCATCGCCGGATTATGCGAGGAAATCCTCGTCATCCAGAGTGGTGAAATCTTCAGCCGCGTTTGTTCTGCCGCCGAGTGGTTCTCCGTCACGGATTTTCTGTATGTTGCCCAGCCCTGCGGCAACACCTTTATTGCCGTTGGAGTTGAAGGCGAAAAAGTTCAGGGAAACCCTGCCATAGCAGCCGCTGTATACTTCACTTTTGTCAAGGATGGGCTTCACGGCGCGGTCCACGATCTGGGGCGCGGTCGTGCTGTTGGCGTTAATGAACCAGTGCCCCTTGTACGCTTCGTCGTCGCGCTCCACATCGCCGTCCCTCAAGGGCAGCTTGATAGCAGCTTTATTGGGTTTCTTGCCGCCGAACTTGGCGATGCCGTCCTCAATGGCGGCATCGATTGCATTGTTGATCGCATTTACCGTTTCTGTATCACTCTTGGGGATTAAGACGGATACGCTGTACTTCTCGGCTCCGCCGTTTATGGAAACGGGCTCCCAGCCGTGGAAATAAGAGAGACGGGTGTTTGTTCCGGTGATAACCTTGGTTTTGGTATTCATATTAGTCATGTTAATTTACCTCCATAATTTCGTAAAAGTCGTTTTTAGCGTTTGAAACGTTCATAGCCGGTCTTTTATCCGATTTCGGAACCAGAGTCGGCCTGCCCGGTGGCTTATGGATGAGGTCACCGAGTATTTCCTCAAATTTGGTCTTGCCCATAAGTTTCTGCATCTCTGTCATCGGAATAACGCTCTGCCGGTAGATGTCGATATAGCCGTGCTGTTTTGCAGTTTCCGCCACCTGCTCTTCATCACGGTACTTGCGGCCGGAGCGGCCTTCGACTACCTTGAAGCCGTTCCACTCTTTACCATGGCTTACGGCGGCTTCAGTCGCATAGGTCATGATTTCGTTAGCCCATTTCGTGAGACCGGGCAGGATGCTCATAATCTCCTCAATCTCCGAATCGGTCAGAAGCGGTGGAAGTTTGAACTCCGACTGCGCCAGCCTGAGTTTTTCCTCGGCTCTCGCACGGCACTTGACTGCCGCGCGGCAGAAGGTACACCATTCGCCCGGGATATACTCGCCTTCACCGTCATAGGCTTTTTTCGCTTTCGGCCTGAGTTCGTTTGCCGCCCAGTCCTTCAGTGCCGATACTGGAATAGTCCATGTGCTGACATTTTCTCTTCTCGGCTGAAAAATGGTCATCGAGATTTCTTCAAAGTCATACAGGCTGTTATAAATCTCGAGAGCGCCCAGGGCATAGAGCTTCATCTGCGTATTGTTTTCAGCTTCCACCAGTACACCCATGCCATATTTGAAATCGATGATATGAAGTCTGCTGTCTGAAATTATCAGGCAATCGCCCGTTCCGAAGCCGTCCGGAACATAGCAGGAAAAGTCCAACCGCTGTTCGATTAGTACAAGCGGGTCTTTGCAGACCTGCTTTGCCGCCTCATACTGCTCCATAACAAACTCTGCATAAGCATCGGTGCATTCCTCCATTTCATCGGAGCCGTAATCCGATACCGGTCTTTTCGACCGCATATGAAGTGCTTTCTTCAGCTTGTATTCGCACAGGGCGTGTGCCGCCGTACCTTCTTCAGCAGCGGCCGAGGAGTTGTTTTCGAACTCCAGTTCCAGCCTTGCGGACGGCATACAGTTAAGCCATCTGTGGGAACTCGATGCGGAAAGAACCGCGTGATCAGCCATTGCCAAGCACCTCCGCTTCTTTCAGCACAGCGGAGAAATGTTCCGGCTTGATCTCCGACAACTTGTCCGCTCCGTATTTTCGAATGAGTTCCCGCACCTCGGCTGTCAGTCCGTTCCGGCTCTTATCCGTGAGAACGGTCCTGACCTGCTCAAGTGAGATATTCGATGGCTCAGGCGTTTCCGATTCGACAGGCTGTGTCTGCCCGGAATCCGGTTCACCCTGAACCGCTTTATCGCACAAAGCCTGCAGGCTGTCTGCAAGGGAGCGGATATCCTCGACCAGATCAAGCAGTAACTTGATTTTGCTCATGACTCTTTTCACCTCCTTCGTCTATCTCGCAGATGGCAAGTTCCTGTACGGAATCTCCGGGCACCAGGATGGTCACCTTCTGCTTGTTGCCGAGTAGAAAACGCAGAATTCGCTCTCTTACGGTTACATTGCGGCAGGTAACGATTCCGCCGTTCTGCGGTTGTTTGGAAACACTGATTTTCAGGCTGTGTTTCATAACCCTCACCTCTTTCCGAGAGCGTCTTTGTCGTTTGCCCTCTGTCTTATAGCCACGAGAGGACGAGGAAAAGGACGTTTCCACAAAAAAATAAGCCCGCCGAAGAAAAATTCCTCGACGGGCGTAAATTGCAGAGCTTTATTCGCTGTATTTTATGAAAGCATCGGTAAAGCCGGCAGACTTTACCTTGCTGAGCAGGGCATCGGCATTCGCTTTGACTGAAAACGCACCAAGTTGGACGCGGTAGTATTTTTTATTGGTATCAGTCGAGACATTTATGGAAGCGGATGCCTCGAGCAGCTTTCCAACCTCAGTACGAAAGGTATCCATACTCTTACCGTGCTTTGGAAACCAGTGCATCACATCGCTGTGGTTGCTGGCAATACCAAGCTTGGCTCCTTCGCTGTGGCAGATGATGTTCTTCTCGGTAAGTCCATACTGCTTGCAGAGGTAAGCACATAGCTCAACGGCCTCTTTGTAGACGGCAGAAAAATACGAGGCGTCCGTCAGACCATCCTCGCAAATTTCAAAGCCGATATGTGTATCATTGGCAGAACCGCCGGCATGCCATCCCCTATGATTCCAGGGCAAGGTTTGATAAGTGGCGATGCTTCCATCCGCCAGTTTGCCAATGAAGCCGTGGACGCAGACCTGTCGGCCGTCCGGCTTGTCCTGATTCCAGTGGTTATTGTACTGGTTCTTGCCAAGCAGACCGTCATCAGGTCCGACATAGCGTTTCAGGTTCGGGTTGTTCGCCCCTGTGGAATGGACCATGATGCCCTTTGGTGTGATGGGTTTGCCTGCTTTGTAGCAAGCGTTGTTGGTGAGAATGAGTTTGTGCAGATTCATTTACTTGTCCTCCTTGTTCAGCTGTTCCAAGACCGTTTTTAGCTTTTCGGGAATAGGCAGACCGATTTTTGCCGTATTCTCAATAATGCTGATGCCTTCATTAGATAAGTAGAAGAAGATGACGGCAGTACGGATCGCGCTTCCGGTTTGTATAAGCTGCGAATCCACGATATGCGCCACCGCCACCAACGAGAAAATCAGCACCTTCTTGAAGATGCCCCGAAAGCCCACCTCACTTGAAAGGCGTTTTTCCAAGATGGCCACCATGAACCCTGTCAAATAGTCGATAACGACGAAAGCTACCAGAGCGTAAAGGAAACCATCCCAGCCACCCAGGAAATACCCGATATAGCCGCCTACAGCAGCAATGATAATCTGAAACGTGTTGACAATGTCTTTCATTCTTGAGTCCTCCTCGATTTAAAATAAAAAAGAGCCCGAAGGCTCCATAAGCAACTTGTATTTCTGATTACTATCCAAATATAGATAGGGATATTACAGGGCAGTCGATGTACCCTCCGTCCAAGTCCTCGCATGTCAGTCCGATGAATAAATTTGTAATTTCAGCAGGATCTGAAGCCGCCACAGCTGTATTCGCTGACGTTCCACTCGTTGTCAAAGAGGTTCCCGCTGTGTATTTAAAGGTGTCAGCTGTTACCTCAGTAATTTTATATGCGCCATCCACTCCTGTCCCGGAAGTTATATCAGAGTAGATCATGTGACCAATTTTGTAGCCGTGTCCTGTTAAGGTTACCGTTACGGCTGTTCCGCTTTGTGCATAGGTTCCGGTGGCGTTTGCATTCGTGATTCCATTAAACGTCACCCAAGCCATGCAGCCGCCAATAGAGCTTCCACCGCCGCCAGGCACAAATTCAAGACCGCTGCCATCGGCTTTAACAGCCACCACTTTATTTCCTTGTCCTAAATAGCTGTCAGGCGTATCCGTCAAGTCTAAAAAATGATGGACGTGGTCGATCTCTGAGTAAACATTGGTATGCAGGTGGTTCGTGTTTGCCTTCGTTGCAAGGATGGTATTTATCTCGGATTCAGAGTACGTGCCACTGCTTGACGGGGGCACTGCAAGCACGTCAGAGCCACTGAACTGTGACATCCGTTCAACCTTTTGGTTAAGCTTAATCTCATGCTCCAGCATCATGTTATGCAGTTCCAGCGTGTACTCAAGGACACTGTTCCCATCGTCCTCACTTACTGTGATTCCTCGAACTCGCACCTTACCGTCAAATCCGGCATCGTCTGTTCCTTCAGGTGCAATCTTCCAGCCAATCCAGTCACCGATTAAGTAAGACTCGAAGGGTTTTAGCCTGTTGCCCTCATCATCGTAGAACTTCGTTACCGTTCCTTGTATTCCCCAGGTCGGGAAAGCGGCTCGGCTAAGATATGCTTGTCCATACTCGCTAAGCCCGGACTGGATATTGCTTGCAGACAGATAACCTTCTCTTCGTCCATACACAGTTTGGCTAACAGAGTTTGATGCTATCGCTAGCAACTTGTCACCGCCCTCAACCAATACTTCATTGACTAAGTGCGTTGCATCGCTTTGGTTTTGGTGACTAAGGATCGCCTGCCCGGGTCTGTAGACTACTTTGTCATACAGGTCCATACCTCTTGACTTGTAAATTTTTAGCACAAGGTTCGGAGTCATTTCTATATCGAAGTATCCAAGCCCATCGGTAAATTTCGACACGACCTCGCTGAGCGGTGTGCCGACGTGGAATGTTAAATTCACATTCTCTGTAAACAGGTTGCCCAGGCTGTCCATGTCATCTTGCCAGTCTATCGTTACCCCAACAAGACCTCCGCGATTCTGTGCTTCAAGGAGCAGCGTCCTCAAGACTTTGCTTGCGGTTCCTGTGAAAGGTCTGTCTAAAGCAGGCGTGCCCATGTTTTCCGGATACACAACAGCCCTGCTAAGGATATTCAGAACACCTCGACCACTTACTTCAATTATCTGTTTTTCATCGCTGTCAACATAGTTTGGTTTCCTGGATTCTATAACCCACTTGAATAATGGGTTGCCGTCAAGTTTAACAAGAATCAAATTATCATCCGTAATGTACGTCCTGTCGCCACCGGTTTCATCATATCGGCTGATGCTGAAACTTCCACTTCCGGGTTTGTTCTGCAGCATCTGGAATGACTTGTTGAACGCGCCGCCAAGCTGTCTTACTATAATGTTCGGGTTAGTCCTGTCGCAAACAAACAGCTCAACGCCGATGTCATCTGCCGGGAGCCCTTCATAAACTTCAAAGCCTACAAGGTTGCTGTTCTGTACGGTCGGGGCAGTTAGCTAGCTGTACCTTTATGCTTCCGGTCTCAGCATCCATCGGGAGCTGGAACACAATCTTTTCCCAAGTCCACTCAAGTACGCTGCAAAGCTTGGTGCCAATATAGACAAATCCACCGTAGCTTCTTAAGTACCTGTTTACATTGCTGAGGTCTACTGACGTATGCGTGTATCCAAAGCCATTTCCGTACAAGGTCAATATCGATCCGGGTTCACCTCTGGTAACAGAAATCGACTGAATCCAGGGGAAGGGTGGATCATCCGTAACATTCAACGGATTATACAAGGCTCTCGTTGCCCTAAGCTTTCCAAATGCACGATTGAACACATTGTACAGAGCGCGCTTGTCTCTGGGTTTTCCAAAAGCCCTGTTTTCTTTCAAGTCAAGGGTTCTCGCCGCAACTGGCTTCCCGAAGGCAATGTTCTCAAGCAGCGATAGGTATCTGGGCAACGGGAATGGACCACCTGTTAAGTTGAACGTGTTAATCTGGCTCCAGCCAGTATCAATCCCCAGCGCAGCATTGACGGCCCTTGCTCTCCAGCAAAGGAACCCGTCATACACGTCCTGCGGGTAAAATGTTGTCGGTTCACCACAAGGCAAAGCTGAGACGGTGGTCGTTCTATGCTGTAACCCAGTAAATTGAGCGGTTCGGTCTATTTCTATTGTCATGTTCGCAACCGCATCAAGGACGAGCTGCATTTCCATTTTCATCAGTGAGGGCGTTTTCGTAATATCTGAGGTGTTTAGCGTTTGCTTGAACCAAATGTATTTTCCGGTCATGTCATCATTCTGGGCAATAACCGGGCATTGGGCGCCGTTCGTTGCTTGTGTGTACGAACCTGGAGGATTCAAGTCACTGGTCAAAGCACAGCTAATCGCAATACTCGTTCCGGTGGGCATATCCCCAAGTTCCCACGTAATTGTCTCGTCACCATAGGCCATGCCGCTGAGTGCAAAAGGGCCAATGACTCTGTTTCCTGTTGTGTAGAAATCAAAATCGTAGCCGATGCCCTCAAGCAGTTCCATTTCTGAAAACGATACGTCCGTTCCGCTCTGGTTAGAGGTCACATTCAGTCGATAGTAACTGTACAAGGCGATCTTGGCATAAGCCACGGTGAATGTTTTCAGTTCATTCATTGCCCACGAAATCTGACCAGTCTGTGTATCCAAAACTGTCCAGTTCACACCATCATTACTGCCCTCGAACGTCCAGTCTTTGGGGCTGTCAATCAAGTACGTATCATTTCTTGCTCGTATCGTGTATCCTGAGATCTTCTTTGCTGAAGGAAGGGCAGCGGTCAGTATTCCAGATGTAGAGCCAATAGCCCATCTGCTGTTCGGGTCATTGTCAAAAGCTCTCCAACCTTCATAGCCGGAGCCAAGGTTTCCACTGTCACTTACCGTCACTCCTTCAGTCGTAGCCGCCGTCATGAGCGGAACCACATCGGAGCCATTTGTGTATCCTTTCGGTGTAGTGCTTGGATCTTCATCCAACTGCAAACCTATGAAGGTCGGTACATGGCCTATTTCAACTTCTCTCGTCACAACATGAGTGAACACACCATCTTCATCGAAGTCGGCTTTCACCAACTCTTCATAGGTGCGTATCCATTTTGCGGTCAAGGACAAGCTGCTGGTTATCGCTTGGTCTTGAGGTGCGATCAACCTTATTCTATCTGGCATTATCTCACCTCCATACTATGACCAGCTCCCTATCAGTGCCTCAATTCTCGGAGACCTCGGTCCGAGCATCTGCGTTGGCGGCGGGATCGTGTTTTTAATGATGATGCTTGTGCTTGCAGTTTCCGGAGCAAGCGAAGTAATCGTAGCACCTGTCACCCACGTAGCACCCTCGTCCGTGCTGAATAAAAGATCCTGGTCAATCAAGGACAGCGTTATATTATTCGCTGTCTTTGTTGAGCTGCTGTTGTAGAGCTTAATCCTATGCGTTGTCGTGGTTCCTTCCGGCCTGTCTCCGAAATCAAGGTCTCGGATAAACTCAGGGTCTCCACTCGCATCATCATCCATAAACAAGATATCGTTCACTACCTCACCAGTTGCTTTCATGCCGTAGATATGCAAGGCATATACTACTGCGCCCATATAAGAACCGGTTGTGGCATATTCAACCCGCAAGCATCTTATGGATTCAGAGAACGTACAAGGCTGTATCTGGTCTCTCCAATCATCATCCCCCGTTAATAGTGTAGGAATGCTGCCGTTTGGCAGATTCGCTGCTATCCACGTACCATCTAAACCATTCGTTGTATCTGCACTTCCATGAACAGTAATGGATTGCAAGTTCCTTGTCGGTGGCATCTGACCGGCATATGACTGAGCATGGAGCATTCCCAAGCCGGAAACATTGTATTTGTGCGGTAAAAACACCCACAACACAAGCTTAATTCCATAGTTGCTTGAATACGATTGTAGAACTGCATATGTGCTATTGCTTAAGCCATTTAACTTAGACATCTCATCCGTACTCAATGCTGATACCATGTCAACGATTGAAGTTCCCCTATATACAGAGCCTCCTCCAACGTCATAAGCAAATTTTCTTCCGGGGACAGTCGGGTAAGCCATCTAATCCACCTCCTATGACCAACTGCCAATCGACACTTCAAATCTTGGCGCTCTTGGACCAAGCATCTGTGTCGGCGGCGGTATCGTATTTTTGACAATAATACTTGCACTGGTTCCCTGCGGAGCCAACGAGGTAATCGATGCTCCGGTAACCCACGTTATCCCTTCATCCATACTGAACAGCAAATCCGTATCAATTAGAGAAAGTGACAAATTGTGGGCAATCTTTGTCGAGCTGCTATTGAACAGTTTAATCCGCTTCATGATTGTGGTGCCTTCCTGCCGGTCTCCCCAGTCCATGTCTCGGATAAATTCCGGGTCTCCAGATGTATCATCATCCAAGAAGAGAATATCATCTGGCAATTCTCCTGCTGCTTTCACACCGTAGATATGCAGTGCATACAGATAAATACGTGATAAATCACCAGAGCCGCCGGATGCATAGTATCTGATTCGTAGCACTCGTATAGCTTCAGAAAACGTACATGGCTGTATGCTATCTCGCCATACGTCGTCATCCATCATATAGGGCGGTATTGCACCATTAGGCAAAACAGCATCTATCCATGTACCATCAAGCCCGTTTGTGCTATCTGGGCTGCCTGCCACCGTTACTGAACCGGTGTAAGCACCATCCCTATATAATTTGTGGACCATGCCTAGCCCAGATACTACGTATTTCTCGGGCAAGAAGACCCAGACGGTTCTAACGATGCCAGCATTGCCCATCTCAGCAAATAGAACAGTGGCCGAGTTGTTTTCACTGTTCAACCTACTAATCAATTCCGGTGACAGTATCGTCGTAATGTCATTAATATCATTTCCATAGTAGACAGAACCACCGCCTATGTCATATTCGAACCTCCGTCCGGGCAATGTTGGATATGGCATCTAATTCACCTCCTAATAAAAGGCAGGATAATACTCAAATACAACCCTGCCACCTATCGTATCTGTTTCTAATTCCATGCTGTTGTTTCCCGCTTCGAGGATCATCCAGTAGGCATCGCCACCATGCTTGACAATGGAGATCATATTCGAATTTCCTTTCAGGCAGGTGTAATATTTTGTTTCCAAAACCACAGATTCCCCGCTTGCTATTGTTCCAAGGAACTGAATCCAAACCCCGTTGTTCTGATTCCTTATAATCGGATTACTAAGCGGTCCTTCCAAGGTAATAACCATTGCTGTTATTGGCGCAGAGCCTTCGTTGGCATGCGTCCATGCAAAGGGAGAGGAAGTAACCATCTTGGTCTCAGCGCTTTTTACGATTCCATAAAAGAAAGGATCGGCTAATTCAAATTCCAGAGCGAATTTGGCATAGCCGGGATTTTTCCTGACGAAATTTATCTCTGTACAAAGCTCGGCTTGCGCCTGCCTGGTTTCTCCGTTCCTCATTGTACGAACAAGTGAATGAAGCCCCGGATTGCCAATAGCCTTCAAGAATGCATCAATATTATCATCCAGGTCGGCTCTACTCGATCCTTTTATCCACATGGAGAGGACAACTTTTCTACTGTCAAATCTTTTCTTAATCCACCTCTTGCCGTGCTGAAACGGCACCTGCAGGTCAGTTCCTCTGTATTTAGGAATTCCAACACCCTCGATAACATCTTCAACAGCCCGTTTTCCCCTTGAGGTGAGAGGGAACCCGTTAAACGTCCAATTCTCAGCCAATTATATGCACCTCCTACACCAAACCGTAGGAGTGCTTCAGCAAGGTAGTTCTTACACTGTCTGAAGCCAGCTCCGGCTTTGGATTATTAATTACAATTTCATAATTGTTTACCGCATTCCCAGTCTGCTTTTCAGCTCCCGTTCCATTTGAGTTCGGCATTGACCTGCTGACCGCGTCCACATCTATATTCAATCCGTCAAACTCTGTTGGAATAGCTTTTTTCATGTCTTCTTCAACCAACTTCATAGCATCGGTAAATCCCACTCCGATTCCCATGCCCATGTTCGTTCCGATACCCGCGAATACTGTCGATGGCGAGTGTATGCCCAGCAGATTTTTGGCGCCATCCACGATGCCGGAAAAGAAGCCGCTGACTTTTTCGCTAATCCAACTGCCCATGGATTTAATGCCGTCCCAAAGGCCAGAAACGATGTTCTTTCCAATTTCAAAAACCGAACTGACTGCTTTCCCCAGGCCCGTCACGATCGCCGCTATAATCTCCGGTAGTCTGGCAACTAATTGTGGGATTGCCTGGATCAAACCAAATGCAAGCTGGACGGTGAGTTCAATGCCCATCGCAATAATGGCAGGCAGGTTGTTGGTGATGAAATTAATAATCGTCATTATAATCTGCGGCAGTGCTTCTATCAGTTGGGGTAAGGCGTTTAGGAGACCTTCTGCCAGACCAATAATGATTGCAAAGGCTGCTTCCAGAACTTTGTCCAGGTTATCTATCAGCCCTGTGACGATTGTGATGACAGCTCCAACCGCAGCAGGGATTAACTCTGGCAAGGCTATCCCGATGCCTTCTACAAGTGCGGTTATGAGCTGCACAGCAGCCTCAATGAGCAGAGGAAGGTTGTCTATAAGAGCCGCAACAATGGTCATAATCGCATCAACAGCGGCAGGTATCAGCTCAGGCAACAGACTTAAAACCGTCTCCAGCACCTGGGTGAACAGCTCTGTGACTGTATCCAGCAAGGTAGGAAGCAGTTCACCGATTGCTGAAAGAATCGCATGCATTGCCATGGGAAGGGCAGATACAATATTTTCAATGACCGGTACGATGTTTGTTACAACAGCTTGAAAAGCGTCCACTAAATTCTGTGTCAGGTTCGTCATGTCGGCGTTGGTATTTCCAAGACCTGCTGTAAAGGAGCCAAGTGCGGCCTGCAGCAGCCCGATGGAACCGGATATGGTCTGGGTGGACTCGCGGGCAAAGTTACCTGCGTACTGCTCAGTATTCTCAAAGAACATCTGCATGGCGACTTCAGCTTTTTCCGCTTGCGTAGCCGAGTTCCAAGTGAAGTCCAGACCCTTGGCAAGGGCATAAGCTTGGATGTTGGTAGCGTTCATGGAGACACCGAGGTTATCCATCATCGTGAAGTTGCCCTTGGCCGCACCGGCGACGGACTCCATAGCCATGGACATATCGATGCCCATAACCGAGGCCATGTCCGCCGCTCGCTGCATGGCCTTTTCGGTCAGTTCAAGGCTCTTTTGCTGTTCAATGCCGGAGCCTTGGAAAAGTGCGCCCATTTTATTGGCGGTCGCCAGGTATTCGCTTTGCGATACGCCCAGATTCTTATAGGCATCCTCGCCGGTTTTCTGAATGGATGCGGCATATTCTCCAAACACCGCTTCCGAGCCGCCCAGGTTCTGTTCCAGTTCTCCGAACTGCTGCACGACCTCTTTGCCCAGCTTGAAGGCTGCAGCACCTGCAGCAACCGCAACTGTGCCCATCGCTGCGCCGACGCCCTTCAAGATACCGCCCAGCTTATCAAATTTGCCGCCGGAATTTTCAGCCTCATTCCCGGATTTCTTCAGTTCATCGCCGAGCTTATCCGCTTCATCGGCGGACTGTGCCAGCTCACGTTCCATGCCGTTGAGTTCGGCTTGGGCGTTGTTAAGTTGAACCGCCCAGTTCTGGGTACGGCGGTCATTCTCGCCGAAAGAATCGGAGGCGTTCTGAAGCGCTTTACGGAGCGTTTCGATTTTGTCTTTCTGCGCATCGATCTGCTTGGTGAGCACCTCGTTTTTGGCGGTGAGGGACTGGACGCTGTTTTCATTTTTGCCGAATTCAGACTCGACTAATTTCATTTCTGAGCCGAGAACCTTAAACGACTGATTGATATCAGCAAGGGCTCGTTTAAATTCTTTTTCGCCCTCCACACCGATTTTTAGGCCGAAGTTATCCGCCATATTCTCACCACCTCCTTAGATTCCATCTGGAATGATTTCGTCAATAAAGTACTCGCGTTTTGCCCTCGCTAGTCCGTTAAACTGTTTGTAAACCTCCCACTGATCGAGCAAATGCCCAATCGGCATCAGCCAGGTCTCCTGCTCGGACCGATGGAGAAGAGATACACCATAAAAAATCAGTCGGGCAAACAACTCTTCGTCGCTTACCCGACCTGTGCGTTTTTTGAGGATTCTTCCTCGCTCTCCACGTTTCGCTTTGTGCCTTTATACATGGCATCCATAATGGCATTTTTGTAATCTGCCAGTTCATAAGGTGAGGTCAAGAGTTCGACCGTATCCTCCGTAAGAAGATCTCTCTTCTTCGACGGATTCTGAAGATTATGGACCAGCACCGATTGGTTGGCGAGTAGGGTGATAAGCCACACCACCTCGTCCAGAGCCATTTCAAAGTTCTCAGTTTTCATGAGTTTTTCGCCCAAATTAGAAAGACCGCCATATCTCTTGGCGATCTCCTTTGTGGCCTTAGTGGTCAGGAGCATTTTGTATTCCTTACCACCGATTTCTATGATTGCGCTTCTTTCGTTATCCATCTGATCGCCCTCCATTACGGGGTCACCGTGAATACGGGTTCATAGACCTGCGTGTACCAACCGGTGATCACAGAAGCCGGAACACTTGCATCGTCCTCATTAACTTCGGATTTCCAAGGGTGCTTGCCGTTGCCATCTAGCTTATTTCTTCGCACTACAGTGCCCTCAATGGTTGGAGTGGAGAACGTGATGCTGTCGCCCTTCGTGGCGAGATTGGTTGCCGGGATGCCAAATACCACACGGTAAAGCCAGAAATAGCGGTATTTACCGTTTGCCTTTTTCGCTCTGAATCCAACTGCTACGGGCATGCCGCCATCCTCGCTGCCCGAAATCACGACGTGGTTATCATCAAGCTTTGCGCCGGTCAGGTCTTCAGCTGCAGTCACACCGATATCGTCAATTCCAAGGGAGAGCGTCCCGCTTTTGAATTCCTTCACGATTTCAGCTGGACCATCGTCGGCATATAGTGTTGCTTCAGCAAGTTCTACGGACAGGTCCGCTTTCATTGCTTTCGCAAGCTGCAAGGGAGTGCCATAGGTTTCATTCCCACTGGAATCTTCAGTGATTTTGGCATAGTAGAGTTTATCTAGTCCGATTGTTGCCATTGGTTATTCCTCCAATTCGTAATTTTTCGCCACATCGATGGCGTAATGGTGATAGCCGGTATCATCCTCATGTCCGATATACCGGCGGTCCGTTATTGTAAAATCCGCGTCTATTAGATTGCGGACTATTTGGTTTTTCATCGCTGTGTAATTTCCCTTATCAAAGAGTGATAACCGTGCCTCTTGTATTTCGTGCCGTGGTTTATCGTCGGTGTAAAGTTCAAACGTATCTACCATCGGCGTGATCACAGCATAACGGTCTGGTGCAGTCTCTGAAAACACACCCGTTTCCACGGGAATCAGAGGAGATACAATCGCAGTCAACTCGCTTAAGAGGCTCATATTTTTTCTACCTCCTTTTCAAACGTCGTGACCATCGCATCAACACATGCCTTTTTGCTTGCTGATTTTGCAGGCTTCAGAAAAGGCTTTGGCGGTTGGCCATGCTTCCCATATTCCAAAACGCCCGCAATCATAGCATTGCTTTTCCCGTCACCGCGCGGCTCAGAAAAACCGACTTTAACATTGAAATTACCGTCCTTATCCTGTCTTGCTGAAGATACCCCAAGCGCGGAGACAAGCTCTCCAGTGGATCGGCTTTCTTCCTGCGTACCTTTGCCGATGACACTTTGCAGGTTGCTTTTCACCTTTTCTTCCACAACTTCGCCACCTGCTTTTAGAACAAGAGGAATAATTTCATCAGTTTTCTCGCCAAGTCTGGACAGCTTTAAGAGAAATTCATCCGGCATTTTAAACGCTGCCTTAGCCACTGGATATCATCTCCTTGGCAAGGACCTCGATGTACATCCCGCGTCCTTTGACATCCTCGACCGAGGTGATTTCAAAACGCCCTTCTTTGTTCACGACGGCCATTGCGGTTGTGATGCTTACGTCAGGAATTCGGCGAAAACGGAAAAGGTCGGTGGCTTCAGAGAACGAGGCCCGATTAGCCCATTTCTCATTGCCGTGCCGACCTTCTCGATACGCCCTGACCGAAGCCACAATATTGTCTACTTCCGTTCGAAAGCCCTCTGGATCTTTGACGGTCACTTTCTCAATAAGGTCGATTGAGGTATTCATCTTTCCATAACTCATGGTCACACCTTCCAATCCCGGTCCAACCTGAGGAGCAGATTGACCGTATGCCATACCTGTTGCCCGGCTTGCACGTTGTCCGCAAAAAAGCCGCCCGTACTGCCGTCCCTTGATTCATAGAAATGGGACGACAGCATAATGACGGCTTGCTCTGTTGTAGGCGGCATTTGATTATCAGCGTAGAAATTTTCAAGCAGGTGCTGATAGCTCTCGGCGTACCTGACAGCAGCGGTAATATACATCTGCAGAAGCTCATCGTCTGCTGTATGTTCAAGGATAAGATTTGCCTTCACTTTTTCAAGCAGTGTCATACCGCCACCGTCCTTTCCTTATTCAACTTCTGGTTCGACGATCACAACGGTAAAGATAGCTTCGGGGTAACCAGAAGTCCAAAGCGTGAATATCTTTGGAGTCGTCACGATCTCATCGCACTTAAGCCACATGACAATATCCCCGGCAGAGCAGCCAGCAGCAGTCGCTTCGGTAACATCCTCTGCTGTAAGTTGATAGTCGTTATACTTGATGACCGTAATATCTGCTAGTCCTGTGGTAATGGCCATACCAATCCACTTGTGCGTACCCTGATCAGGATTAGAACTTGGAAAAGCGATTAGCTCCGATACAGGGACGGTAACGGTAATTACGCCGTTTTCAATGGTGATCGCGGTAACCTTACCCTGGTTACTAATTAAATCTTCACCGGTTGGCGTAGGAATTTTTGCGACCGAAACGTTCCATGTATCCGGGATCATTACCCCTGCATCTTTAAGTTTTTTCAATAGATTGTTGAAATCATCCTTGACTCCAGCGACAGTAGTGGCCGTACTTGCAGCTTGATTTATTGCAGAAGGAAGCCCCGTCACTGAGGCTTCCTCCTTAATTTCCAGCGTACCGCCAATTACCGTTTTTTCGCCGCCTTGCTCGGTATAGTTCTTTGCGTTATAACTCATATCGCACCTCCGTTACGCTTTCTGCTGAAGAACCTTGACGGCTTCGGGCAGAATGAGCTTGCCGTCGACACGCTGGGTAGCGACAAAGCCTACCTGCCCGGTGGCGGCGTATAACTCGTTGAGTCTCTTGAACACGCGTCCCTGGCGGTCGGCTACCCAGTAATAACCGAAGTCACCGAAAACGATGGTCTTAGCGGCTGCGGCAATGGCGGGTACATACGCCGATGTATACAGAGGGCGATTCAAAATAGTGTCCGGTGTTCCCGCCTGCAATGAAGGCTGCCAGAGGTACTGACCGTTGCCGTCCTTCAGCTTGCGGATCGCTTTTACGGTGGAGTCATTCATTACGAAGACAGCTTTGTTTCTATAAGGCGCTTTGAGTGAGTAGAAGAGATCAAGCACCTCGTCGATGTTGATAGCGGTAGCGCCCGCCGTGGTTACGCCGATCTGCGCTCCGCCGGTAGCAGCGAGGATACCGGTCGGTTTGCCGGAGCCGTCGCCTGTGAAAAATGCTTCCTCTTCCTTGTTACCGATACGCCTTGCGAACTCTTTTGAGATGTAGGTTTCGAGGTTGAATACGCTGTCGTTCAGCAGCTCTTCGGAAACCTTGATCATCGTTCCCAGTTTATATGCTCCGATGGAAACCTGCCCAAAACTGTCGTCGCTTTCGGGAATAGCGCCTTCCTCATCAATCCAGGATGCTGTGCCCTTGGATGCCACGACCGGGATTTTCCGGTCCCCGGAAGAGGTGGTAATCACGTTGGCTAGCCTACGAAAGATATTCTCATCATCGAGAGCTTCCACAAGGGTGCGCTCAAATTCATCTGGTACAAGATATCCGCCCTCGGTGTCGGTGCCGATCTGCAGCGCATTTCTGATGACAGGGTCGAGACCTTCTCCGGCACGGGTACGCATGGCATTCCAGAATGCCTTCCTGTACTCTTCGGATGCTCTGCCTTTTTGGGTTTCCATGCCCGGTACAGAAGGTTTTCCGGTGAGCGGCATGTTTAGGGGTTTGGAAAGTTCGCGGTCAAGCGCTTCCTGCTTTTCAAGCCTGTCTATTTCATTGCCTAGCGCTACAACATCGGCTTCCATTTTGTCATAGACTGCCGTGTCCTCTGCGGAAACCAAGCCGTCCGATCCACGTTTGGCATCCAGAAACGCCTTTGCTGTTTCCCATGCCTTTGCGCGTTTTTCACGCAGTTCAAGAATTTTACTCATATCATTTTCCTCCTAAAATTTAGTGTTGAATCAAAGAGAGCCGCTTCTCCAGCGACTCGATCGGTGTGCCTGTTTTCTGTTTTGGGAGTTTGGGTTTGACTTTGTCCAGCAGCGAGTTTGTCACCGCCCTGCGGCTGAAAGCATAGGTGACATCACCGGTCTGCTGTCGTTTTTTATCGTCTTCCAAAATCCTGTCGGCAAATCCGAGTTCAATGGCTTTTTTGGCATTCAGCCAGGTTTCTGCATCCATCAGATGGGAAAGCTTTGCTCTTGACTGGCCTGTTTTTATTTCATAGGCGTTGATGATGCTTTCCTTAACTTCCGAGAGCATGGCGATGGCTTTTTGCATTTCATCGCTGTCTCCGATGGCTACCGTAAAAGGATTATGCACCATCATGAGTGCTGTCGGAGCCATCAGCACGGTCGTTCCCGCCATAGCGATCACCGAAGCGGCTGATGCCGCAATACCATCGATTTTTACGGTAACCTTGCCTTTGTAGTCCATGAGCATGGCATATATCTGGCTTGCCGCAATGCAGTCGCCGCCAGGTGAATTGAGCCAAATAACAATGTCACCCTCTCCGGCGGCAAGTTCCGCTTTAAATGCCTTTGGGGTGACATCGTCATCAAACCATGAGTCTTCGGCTATCACGCCGTCAAGGTAAAGTGTTCGGGCGCCGGAATCTTCGTCCCGCACCCAGTTCCAGAATTTCTTCATTCAGGTTCCTCCGTTTCTTTGATATCTGCGAACGCATTATGTGGAGCTCCA
>JQID01000022.1 GCA_000770645.1 Desulfosporosinus sp. Tol-M | reverse complement strand
CACGGCACCCTCTAAGACCATTCCTTCGCCATTCCGCCTGCTTTCACCATCTCCAGCCCAGAGGTGTAATCTCGCTGAGCGGGACTCACGTCATCCCTAATCCAGGTTTTTCTTGAACTTTGCCGACGCGATTGCCACAAAAACTATAGCAAAGGCACATAACGCCAACGTGTCCTGCCAAAGATACTGAATCCCAACTCCTTTGAGGAAGATACCCCGTACGATTTCCAGAAAATAGGTCAAGGGAAATAACCCGCCCATAATTTGCAGCAGCTTGGGCATTGTTTCGCGGGGAAAGATAAAGCCGGACAACAGGATGGAAGGCAAGAGCAAAACAAACGTCATCTGCATGGCCTGCAACTGCGTCCTGGCGATGCTGGAGATCAAGAGACCTATAGCAAGAATGGTAACCAGGAAGATGGTGGACAGAAGGAAAAGGAGCGGAATACTTCCGCTCGGTACAACGCCGAACCAGAACATTCCCGTCACCAGAATCAAACTCATGGAGATAAATCCGATAAATACGAAAGGCAGGAGCTTACCCAGCAACAATTCCAGGGAGCGAATCGGGGTGACGACCAATTGCTCCATGGTACCGCGTTCCTTTTCCCGCACAATAGAAAATGAAGTCAGAATGGCAATCACATTTTGCAGGATAAGACCGATTAAGGCTGGGATATTAAAGACCATGGATTTCATGTCCGGATTATACCAAACCCTGGTCTCCAGATTTAACGGCATTTCCGGTCCGCTTACCGTACCCAGAGTTGCAAGACGTTCACTCTGGAGCTGCAGCGATTTGTTCAGACCAAGCATCTGCACCGCAGACATAGCAGCCCGCGCTACGGTGGGATCGGAGCCATCAACCAAAACTTGCACTCTTGCCTGTTTCATACCCTGAATTTTCTTGCCGTAATCCGGAGGAATGATCACTGCCGCCCGCGCTTTGCCACTGTCCAAATAACCTTCAATCTCCCCATAGCCTTGGACGAAATTATCCGGATCTAAATACTGAGTATTGCGAATGGACGTAATCAGCTCCCTGCTCTCCGCCGTTTGGGCTTGGTCCCAAACCACCGTGGGCAGGTGCTCGACATCAGTGTTGATAGCATAGCCAAAAATGAGGAGCATGACAAGTGGCATGGCAATAGCCATAATTAAGCTGGCCCGATCACGCCGGATATGGAGAAATTCCTTTTTCAGGACAGCCATAAAACGCACCCGGGAAAAGCGCTGCATCAGCCTCGCCCCCATTTCTTCAGGGTAAGGTTACGCGGGTCGTCTGCAGCTTCATGTTCAACATAATAGATGAAAAGATCGTCCAAATTATCTTTCGCTTCCCTTAACTTCATCTCTGCCGGCGAACCAAAAGCGATTAAGCGCCCGTAAAAGATAAATCCCAGGTAATCACAGGTTTCCGCTTCATCCATGTAATGGGTGCTGACCAAAATGGTCATCCCTTCTTTGGCCAGCTGATGAATCAAGTCCCAGAAAAATCGCCTGGAGACCGGATCCACTCCAGACGTCGGTTCATCCAGGATGAGCAGTTGTGGACCATGCAGTAAAGCGCAGCCTAAGGCCACCCTTTGTTTCCAGCCGCCGGAGAGCGCATAGACAAGCTGCGACGTTCTGTCTTCCAAACCTAGCAGTTTAATCACCCGTGTTTTCTCAGCTCGCGCATTTTTCCCCCGCAAACTGTATACCCCGGCGTAAAAGTCAAGATTCTCACTTACCATTAGATCTTCATACAGGCTAAACTTTTGGGACATATAACCGATGCGCTGTTTGATTTCCTCAGGCTGAGTGAGGACGTCATAATCAAGCACGGTGGCTTGTCCTTCTGTCGGCACCAAAACACCGCACAACATGCGAATGATGGTCGTCTTACCCGCCCCGTTCGGTCCGACAAAACCCATTATTGTCCCGGGAGGGATCTGAAAGGTTACCCCTTGAACTGCCGTGTACGTGCCAAACCGTTTGCTTAGGCCCTGGCAATCAATGGCCAGCTTCATTTTTCCTCACTCCTCTACTGCAGGGTCACATCCGCCGGCATACCCGCTTTCAACTGGTCTTGACCTTCGGTAATAACCAATTTGACCGCATAAACTGTACTCGTTCTCGCCTCTTTGGTCTGCACGTTCTTGGGCGTGAATTCTGCTTGGGTACTGATGTATTGGATTTGCGCCTTGAACGTTTGGCCGGGATAAGAATCGACAGCGACAGAAGCCATGCCACCCACTTTCACCTGATTAAGCTTGGCTTCCGGGATATAGATTTTGATCCACAAACTACCCGGATTAAGGATTGTTACCAAAGTTGTGCCGGGGTTGACGACTTGACCTGGCTCAACATGCTGATAGAGAACTTGACCGGCAGCCGGGCTTTTGATGATTAATTTGCTTAAGTTCAGTTCTGCTGTTTTTACGGACTGCGCGCTGACATCCACAGCCGCTTTCTGGGCCTGAATTGTTGGTTGGGTATTTCCGGCGTGAGCTTGGTCAAGACCGGTCTGGGCTACATCGACGCTTGCCTGGACACTCTGATATTGAGCTTTCAAGGTATCCACTTTATTTTGCTGAGCATCCAAATCCTGTTTACTAATTGCTCCACCCTCAAAAAGTTTTTGATTTGCAGCCAGTTTATCCCCTTCAAATTTTAGACCGGGTTCCAGAGCTGCCAGATTGGCCTTTGCCTGGGTCACGGCATACTCCAAACGTCGAATTTCCTCCGCCCGTGCCCCTCCTAAGAGTTCATTGAGTTTGGCTTGAGCCTGAGCCTGTTGGCTCTTCGCGGAATCCAAAGCAATTTTGGCCTGACTGTCATCCAGTTTGGCTATTATGTCGCCGGCTTTGATCATCTGACCTTCATGCACCGGCAAGTCGACGATTTTACCGCCCAGTTCCGGCTGGACTGGAAAATTCGTTCCTTCAATCGTACCTGAATAAGTGGTCGGGTCAGAAGACCGATCATAGTAATGTCTGTAACCGAAGAATGATAAGGTGATTAGGACCAGAATAACGACAATGACTGCAAGTTTCTTTTTCATTTCTTCTCCTCCTGCTCCTTAAGACTCAAGACTATTCACTGAATATTATCATACATAGCATTCCTGTCAATCCTGATACTATCCACATCCTTGCACTCATATGCAGGTAAGAGCGATTCACATGAATTAGTTATGATAAACTATACATTAAATAAAGAATAGTTTATACTAATTATTAAAAAGGATTGTGATTATATGTTACGTCCAAAGGCTCTATCCATTTTTCTTATAAGCACCATTGTTCTTGTCTGCTCAATTATTCTTGCCGGGTGTGCGCCAACCCAAAAAGATGCTGCTCAAGCCCCGGCTGAAAAACTCAAAACGATTAACGCCTCGTACGTCTCACGACCCATTAACGTCCCTTCCGTCGTCGCCCAAGAAAAAAAGATGTTTGAAAACGAGTTTGCTAAAGATAGCATCGAGTTCAAATGGCATGAGATTACAGCCCCGAGCAACCAACTGGAAGCCCTTGCTGCCAAATCCCTTGATTTCTCCAATAGTCTTAATTATGTTTCTACGATTTTAGCGAAAGCTAACGGAAATGACATCAAAATCGTTTCCTCCTATTCCCGCTTTCCCAAAGGAATAAGTCTGGTCATTAAACCTGATGGATCAATAAAAACAGTTGCCGACCTCAAGGGTAAGAAAATCGCTTTACAAAAAGGAACAATGTTACACGAGATGTTAATCCGGGCTTTATCCGAAGTGAATCTGACAACGCAAGACCTTGAACTGGTTGATCTGGATTCCAGTGCAGGGGCAGCTGCTCTGGCCGCAGGACAGGTCCAGGCCACCATCCTCCCTGAGCCCCTGCTTTCCAAGGCTATTGCATCCGGTAAGGTTCAGAAATTACGCTCAGCGGAAGGATTAATTCCGGGCTTAACCGTCATTGCCGTACGCAGTGAATTCGCTAAGACTCAACCTGAAATAGTGAAACGCTATTTACAAGTCCACAAGGCTTCGAACGATTGGAGCCAAGCCAATCTTGAAGAAGCATTGGCTATGACCGCAAAACAAAATCAAATGGATATCCAAGGGGTGAAGGCCCTTTATCCCGAATTCACCTTCGAGATGAGTCTTAATCAAGTTAAAAATGATTTACTTAAATCTGCTGACTTCTTACAAAAAGAGGGTATGATCCGTGCCACCGTAGACATTAATAAACTCGTGGACGAGTTAGTCGATTCCACTTACCTTCCCACAAACTGATTTTTAGAGAGGGTCATATCTATGAAGGCTTCCGCCAATCACAAGAAAGACAAAACCTCAACTATGACGGGAGCGATTAGGCAACCAGCGTCAAAACGATTTTGCCTGAAATTGTTACAGGGATTAGTTCTTCCCTTATTTATTCTTGTCCTTTGGGAATTTCTTAGTGGTTTGGGCTGGTTGAATATCTACCTCATTCCACCGCCCTCCCAGATTTGGGACCGTCTTTTGACTATTGCAGGGAATGGTGAACTGCTAAGACATATAGGAGCCAGCCTGTACCGCGTGGTTTGCGGGTTTAGCCTGGCACTGTGTATCGCTCTTCCTTTAGGTTTCTTACTGGGCCTGGTTCCCGCTGTTCGAGGCTATTTATCGCCCTGCCTGAATTTTTTTCAGCAAGTCCCGGGTATCGCCTGGTTTACCATGTTTATCCTTTGGCTGGGGATTGACGAAGCTTCCAAGATTGCCATCATTGTTTATTCCGCCTTTTTCCCCATATTCCTAAATACTTTGCATGGTATTGCCAGCACTGACCCAAAACTGAAAGAAGTGGCTTACACCTTCGGCCTTTCTCGCTGGGGTCTGATTACACGTGTCTATCTCCCCTCGGCTGCTCCTTCCGTCTTTGTCGGTATGAGACTGGGTCTTAGTTTTAGTTGGCGTTCCCTGGTAGCAGCAGAAATGCTCGGTGCTTCCAGGGGTATTGGCTATTTGATTCAGGAGGGTCGTGAAATGGCTCAGCCCGATTTGATGCTCGTAGGAGTCCTGGTTATCGGCCTAACCGGTCTTTCCCTGGATTTTATTTTTCGCTATCTGGAAAAAAGATTCTTACCTTGCCAAGAAAAGGTTGATCCTCATGAGGTGCCCACATGGCAAATTTCCTAGAAATCAATGGAATTTCAAAATATTTTAAATTAGGCAAAGGTCAAATTCAAGTCCTGGAGGATCTTACCTTTAAAGTTTCTTCAGGCGAGTTAATTTGCCTGATTGGTCCCAGCGGATGCGGCAAGACAACCCTCCTAAGGATCATTGCCGGTTTGGAGAAGCAGACATCCGGTCAAATACTACTTGAGGGTAAAGCAATTGAGGCTACCGGTCGGGAAAGAGTGATGGTTTTTCAAGAACCCCGCCTTTTTCCGTGGCTCACTCTTGAAGAGAATATTGCGTTTGGGATTAAGGGGCGAGTTGAAAAAAAGATTCTGCGACATATCGTCCAAGAAATGTTGGAAATGGTCAGTTTAAGCGAGTTTGCTAAAGCAATGCCTCACCAACTATCCGGCGGCATGGCCCAAAGGGCGGCTATCGCGCGTGCTCTGGCAACGGAGCCCCTAATTTTACTGCTGGATGAGCCTTTTGCCGCTCTTGACGCGCAAACACGTTCCGAGCTCCAAAATGATTTCTTAAGATTATGGCAGTCTACTCATAAAACCTGCATCCATGTCACCCATGATATTGATGAGGCCTTAATCCTTGGCCAAAGGATTATTATCATGCAACCCTCACCAGGCAGCATTCGTGAAATTATCCCGGTCCCGTTTCCTTATCCCCGCTGCCCGGATGAACTTGACTTTATTACTTTGAAAAAGAAAATACGTGACTTATTTACATTCATCTGAAAAGAGACTACCTCATTCTTT
>JQID01000077.1 GCA_000770645.1 Desulfosporosinus sp. Tol-M | reverse complement strand
GTTAAAAACTTGAGGTTAATTACTAAGGCTGCGGGGAATCACCATAATAATTTGATAGCCATCTCATGCTACTTACCAATGATTGATGCAATTAATGATCTGGAAGAATTTGATTTTCTTCACCCTGAGATTAAGTCCTTAAAAGAAATTACCCAGACATACTTCAATAGTAGAACTCCTACTTCTACCATAATAATTGGAAGAGATACCCTAAATTTATTTGAAGATCATCTGGAGATGGTGTATTTAAAATGTGAAACAGTTATTAAGGCTATCGAACAAGTTATGTCTGAACAGAGACGTGATCTTCTACCGGTACTTTGAAGCGAAGCTTCTATGTAAAAACTATGGCTAAGATACTGGAATAGATCATTCGCTTTCGGACTTAAAGCGAATGATCTATTCCTATCTTTGCAGGTTTTCCAGAAGCTGGGTCTTCTTTTCTTTTAATTTCTGCCTATGTTCCCGCATACGCTCAATCTCAGCGCCAAGTGTTGAATAATTCTTATCGTTAACCCTTGAATCCAGCCCCGTCTTGGCGTTGAACTTTACCAAACTCAACTACTCCCACAGCTTCGGATTGTACTATATTTCCCTGTAGTACCATTTTCTCCCTAACATACATATTATGAACTATCTTTGGAAAAAGGAGGAAATGCAAATGGCATTTGGAGCTGTTGATGGAGTTGTTGATGGTGCCGCTTGTGGTTGTGGACGCGGCTTTGGTGCAGGAATCGCTGTAGTGGTCGTTATTATTCTTCTGCTTATCGCAATGGGTATCGTATTCTAATTTAAAGGAGGAAAAAATTAATGTACGGAATGGGTTATGGTTTTGGCGGAGCATGCTGTCGCCCCCCTGTCGCCCCAGTTGCTGCTGGTTGTGGGGTTGGTGTAGGAATTATTGCTATTGCTATTTTGATTCTTATCGCTTTAGGTGTGATCTTCTAAAAAATACGATATTAAACAGGCTATCATTTTAATATAACTGGCGATTCATCCCCCATCCTCTATAGGTGGGGGATGAATCGCTCATTAGGCTGGAAATAGAAACCAGATCGTGCTATAATATAATCAGTCGTAAATACCAAGGAGATTGATTATATGCATCAATTAGACACAAATAACCATTCTGTGTTCCTGCTGACCTATCATCTTGTGATGTGTGTCAAATATCGTCGTAAGGTCATTGATGATAAGATTGCCAAACGCATCCGCGAGATTGGCGAGACGATTGGCACTAATTATCATATTACGTTTTTAGAGTATAACCATGATAAAGACCATGTTCACATTCTCTTCAAAGCCCACCCGAACACGGAAATCAGTAAATACCTCAACGCCTTCAAGAGTGCTTCTTCCAGACTGGTAAAAAAAGAGTTTCCCCAGGTAAGAAAGATGCTTTGGAAAGAGATGTTTTGGTCAAAAAGTTTCTGCCTTCTTACAACAGGCGGCGCACCATTGGCAGTCCTAAAGCAATATATCGAATCGCAAGGCGAAAGGAGTTGATTAGGCTTGCAAACGGTATACAGGTTTAGAATCTGGCCGACAAAAGAACAAAATTGAGTTGATATAAATGCTTCAAATGTATCGGCCCGGGGAATTCAAGGGACCCCGAACTCCAGAAGGGATAGACTGCACAATATCTAGTAACAGAAAACCGTCCCATACTTTAAAAGTTTAGGACGGCCTTCTTTTTCCTTACTACGGCTTATGATAAATTTGAACTTACGCAAAATGAAAGGGAATGCAAATAGTCGCGATTCCGATCACCATTTTTGCCCTTGTCATGATTACGGTTATTTTCTTTATTCTGTTTAGAAGAACTTTTTACTTCTTCTTTTTGAACTTCAGCTTGCTCTTGAATCTCTTCAGCTTGTTCTACCTGTTGCTCAGTTTGCTCTTGAGTCCCTTCGGCTTGTTCTACCTGTTGCTCAGTTTGCTCTTGAGTCCCTTCGGCTTGTTCTTCCTGTTGCTCAGTTTGCTCAGTTACTTGTCTGGCTTTATTAGCCGCTTTTGCTGCTTCTTTAGCTTCTTTATTATGTTTATAATAGTAGCCATATGCGTTACCCTGTGGAACCTTTTCCAGGCCCAAGGCTTTAGCAAATGTTGTCAGTATTTCTGTTGCTTCCGCGGAGAGATCTACTTCTTCATCCACTTGTGCATTGTTAACAGTTTCAGCACTTTTAGTATCAGCAGAGGTCCCTATAGTTGCTTCTTCCTCAGCAGCTGTATCTGTATCAGCAGTTTCAACTTGTTCAACTGGAGCAAGCTTTCTTTCCTTTTTCTCTACTTTGGCGATAGCTTTTTCCATCGCACGAACGATATTTAAAGCAACTCTTTCTGCAGCCTGAGCAGGCAGCTTTTCAAGAAGTCCCCCAAGGACAACCACATTATTTGTGTTAACCTTTGTCAGAGCCTCTTGAAGCTTCTGGTATTCATCTGAATCGGTATTCTCAACCTGCTCTAAAAATCCGAGCGCTTTTTCAACTTTAGTAGTATATAAAGTTAGTGCCTCTTCAATCTGCTCTTCATTAGCTTCCCCTTCTTTAACGAGCTCAGTCGCTTCAGCAAGATCTTCATTCGCTTGTTCTTCTAAGAGTTGTGCCTTCTCAATTGGATTACCAGCCAAAGCAACTTTGATTTTTTCAATTAACTCTTCAAGCCAAGAAAGAAACGAATCTGGCAAGGTTCCTGGGTCAACCTCTTGTCCAGCCTCATCAACGACGACTGTATCAGTCCCAATTGCGTCACAGTCAGTCGCTTCTGTAGCAGCCGTGGTACCTGTGGTCGTGGTATCTGCTGTTGTTGCCTCCGAATTTATTTCTGTAGCTTCTGTAGTTTCTGTAACCGAAGTTTGGCCTTCTACTGCTACCTCAGTGTTTTGCGCCTCAACAATAACTTCAGTGGGTTGTCCTGTTTCAGCTAAGACTAGACCTGCATTGACCGTAAAGGATAACATTAACGTTATCACTAGTACTGATAACTTTTTCATTTTACTTCTACTCCCTTAATAAATTTGGTCTTCCATTTTGTGGGTTGTTTCCCATTCCCCATACGCTTAAATACGAAGGCGGATTACATACTAATCAAAAAAACCCCCCTTTGGTAGCTGGCTGCCATTTTACAGGCCCTCTAGCTTTGCGTCCCTGCTTTTCAACAGGTTTGCCATCATCAGTAGTCTCCATGGAGTCTTTCTACCGCTGCTATTATATATTTTCGATAACGTTCTAAAATTTTTCGGGGTACCCCAGCATTTTTTTCGATTATTTTTAACGGGCTAGAGATTTGAATTTCATATCGTAGACTTGAACAACTCATGTATACTTTGTGATGCTCAAGGTTTCCCTCCTTTGCTATCTGTTTAGAAAAACCAATAATTCAACTATAATCACCATTGATTCTACATCCTCTGGAATCCTCTACAATATATAAAGGCCCTTGGTACCACCAAAGACCTTTATATGTTCTCTTATAGTTTATTCTTTATGTTTTTTGTTTTTTTCCTGACCATTATTCTGACCAGCCCCATCGCCCTCATCCACTTCTAATTCAGCCTTTAATTGAACCGGTTCAGGTGCTGTAGTTCCTTTAACCTTCTCATTATTTGTCCTTACATCTTCATCCTTTGGACCTTTACCTTCGGACTGTTCACTATCTCTCAACTTCTTATCCTCTATACCTTTTACTCCTTTTTCTTTATAAGTTTCCATTAGTTGTTTGACTGTCATTTCTTTATACTTATCTACATTACGTTCATCGACCGTTTGGCCAAGCACATTGGTGATAATATTATATTTACCGGGTGTAAGATCCCAATCTTTTGCATCCTGAACACTTTGATAGCCAATACCTCTGGCATCGACAGTCGCGTTTATATTCTTATTCTCGATTTCCTTTTCGGCTGCTTTTTCCAACTTAGCCGCTATACGCTCAGCTTTATCCTCGTTTTTCGCAGCAGAGGCAATCACGATAGTGCCTCCTTCTACCAAGTAACCGCCATCTTCTATACGGGCAACGGCTTGAGTAATTGCTTCCTCAATATTTTTGTTCTTTAAGCTAAGTCCTGCTAAAATATCCTTTGCATCTTCGTTAGTAGCTTCAAAGCCAATTACACGCTCAAAAAAGTTGACATCCATCATTATACTTGGGTTAACATCCAAGCTTACAGTATAATAAGGGGTTGCGTAAGCCCATGTCCCTCCGCCCAACAACATCATAAACATGGCAACTGCTGCCACCACAGCACTGACTCTACCTTTTCTCCATATTGTCTTTTCCTTAACGTATATCACATCTCCAATCGTGAAATTTCTGTTCTTCATTTTTACTACACGTCCGTCGTTCTGCAGCAATGCAGCGTATCCGTCTTTAATTTCCACTACGACTGCTTTCAACGCCCAACCTCCCCTCTGATATAGCTTAAATATTCCGAGAGATACGGATAGTCTCCATGGAGTATTTCTACTGCTGTTATTATATATTTTCGATGACGTTCTAAAATTTTTCGGGGTACCCCAGCATTCTTTTCGATTATTTTAACAGGCAAGAGATTTGAATTTCTCATTTCGTGGACTTGACCAGGTTTATCCAATAAATAAATAACAACTTTGGCACAAGCCACTTTTGTCTTTTGAGCCTTCGGGGAACAATCCGCTAAGTCCATAAACGAAAAGCCATAACTTGAGAGAATCTGGTTTATAGCCTCGATTTCTAGCTTTAGGTTATCATCGTTACTTATAATAACCGCATCATCCTCAATCTGCTCAACCTGAACCTCCGAGCTATATCGTCCTTGAGCCCTATAGTAATCGACAAGGCTTCTATGGATTATGAGTTCAGCAAAGGCAATAAAGCTTCCCCTGCCAAAGTCGTAATTTTTTAAAGCATCCGAAAAAGCGGACAGCGCGATTGACCACTCATCATCATTCTTAGACACATAGTGTTTCGCTGTCTTTGCGGCAGTTTTTAAAATGAAAAATTCATGTCGAGCAATAAACTCATCTAGCTTGTTTGAATCTTTTACCACATCGACAGCCATTTGGTCGAGTTTCCGCACTGACCTCACCTCCAGTTAGCGAGCATATAACAATATCGCATTCTGAACTTATCTCTTATTTTCTTGCCCTAAATAATACAAGTTGCCACCACTCCAAATGGATTATTAGCTGCCTTCCAGGCGTCTCCAGATCTCCTCTTGCTTTAAGATAGGCAGATCCCGGTAGCGATTTTCCGGCAGGTAGGGGTCAAAGTGGCAGACGGGTTTATAGGAACAATACTGACATCCCGTACTCTTCCCTCGCCGGTAAGGGGAGAGGGAAATATCACCGTTTAAAATTTCTTCACCCGTCTGACGGAACCTTTGATAAAGGTAGCCGCTGAGCAGGGAAAACTGATCCTCGCTCAGAACGTTTGATCCTTTTTTGAAGGTCCCGTCTTTCTTTAATTTTAATCTAAGTAAATCGGATTGCCCTGTGGAAAAGGAAGCATCCATAGCTTCCAAGACACGTGGATTGGCTAATAAGTACCCGCTGACTTTAACGGCTTTAACGCGGTGCTGTTCCAGCTCCTCCGAGCTGAGGGGTATTTTCTCCTCCAGCTGGGGTTCCAACACGGGAAAATACAGAAACCCCGCCGGAATCTTCTGAGGAAAGACGTCATCCCTTACTGCGGCAACTTCAGCCCCTACATTTTCGAAACCTGTTTCCAAGAAGGGCAAAGCGGAAGTCGTATTTAGCAAGACTTCAGCTCCATGCAAAGCGACATCCAAATAAGTAAGCAATTGGAGATTTAATCCATAATAGATTGAATCAAGCGCTAAGGATAATTCGCGGGATTTATAATCAAGGATCCGCAAATACACTTTTCCATCTAAGAACGCGGCATCGACACGGTCGATTTGCCCGCGTATCAGGAGTGAATCGTCTTCCGATAACGGAATGTCGACCCCAGGGAGCGTTTCTGTCGGGCCAAAACCCACTTCAAGCCGGATCGGCATAAATATCCCTCGGCGGGCATGCTCTCCGAGCACGCGCACAGCGTGATGAACGGTTCGTTTGAGTTTCTGAGTTAAATAGCGGTAGCGGGCGCTGCTCAGAAGGATCTCATGCTGTAGACTTGGGGCGAGCTGCTCCGCCAGTTCACTGACCAGGGCCCAGGATTCTTCCTTAGTTAATTTTCCCCAGTCTAAGCCCCGTTCCTGCAATTGGCTTGCGAAATCATGCAGGAGAGCATGGAAAAATTCACCCATATCCGGGCTCGATAGCTGATAGTTAGATCTTTCACGAAGCTTCAGACCATAATGGGCATAATGTCCAAAAGGACACCTGGCGAATTGTTCTAAACGAGAAACACTGGCCATCAGGCGTCTACCGTATAAACGGCGCGCCAGGGGGCGTTGAATCCTAACTTCCTGATTTTGGGTTACGAGACTGGACTGCAAACGCTTCGCTTGATTTTGGCGGCCAGGATCCTGATTCAACCACATTTCTGCAGCCTCCCAAAGGGGAGAAAGCAGCTTTCCTTTGCGCAACGTGCGGAGTTGTTCGGCATAGGCTTGCAGTGTAGAATTTGCTTGACAAATGAGGTTAATGTCCTCCTGGTTTCCCAGGAAGCTCTCTGAAAGCGGGAAAAGCTTCTTAAGCCGGGTGACAACAGGCGAAACCGCCAGCCCTTTCCCCTCTTCATCAGTCAAGGGATAACAGACAACAAGTCGTTCTGTAGCTCGGGAGAGTGCTGTATAGATAAAGAATTGTTCTTCAAACGTCTGAGCCTTCCCTTGCGGAGCCAGGGCGACCCCTGCTTTCTCCAATTGTTCCCTTTCCTCTGCATCAAGTACCCCGGCGGAGTCAGGTCGAGCAGGAAGTACACCCTCATTAGCACCAAGCAGAAAGAGAACCCGTACTTCAGGATTCCGTGAACGATCCAATGACCCCACCAGGACTTGGTCAAGCCCGGGGGGAATCAGCCCGAGTTCGATCGCTTCCAGCCCGGAAGCAAGAATTAAAGCATATTCCTCCAGCTCCAAACATTCTTCCCCTAATCCGGCGACTATTTCATCCAGGACTTGGATGACGGCTTCCCAGATTTGTTCGTGCAGCTTGGCCAAGCCGGGTTCTCCCATGGCTTGGTCTTTTTCTGACCACTTCTTTAAGGTCGCCGGAACATCAAGCCTTTCTAAGCAGGCATACAAAGTTTCGGTAACTTCCCGTACAGTTAAACAGTCAGCTTGGCTACCCGGTCTGACCTTTTGCATAAATGGGCTAAGGAAATCATAAATAGTCTGCCCGGAGGAGTTTAGCTCCGCTTGAAACTTAAGCTCGCCGGCAAGTTGGGCCTCATTTTGCCCCAGAGACCATTGACGATGATATCTCCAGGCTACGTTTCTGTTCCAGTCCTCTCCGTGTATTCCATGTTCGAGCACGTAGTTTTCCAGTCGATCGATGATATCCCGCGGAAGTGGGAAAAAATCCGTCTTCAAACAGCGAAAAAGTGGTTCGTAAGCCCAATGGCTCTCGGCCACTTCAGGTAGGGCTTGCATCAGCTCAATCAGGGGATGATGGAGGACAGAACGTTTATGATCTGAAAAATGAGGTATCTCATAGGCCGTGAACACCTGTGTAATCAGCTCATGATAACCTGTGAGGTCGCGAGTCATGACCGCCATTTCATTCCAACGGAGTCCTTCATCCCTCGCTAAACGTCGAAGTTCCCGCGCAATACCTTCCACTTCAGCCCGTCTGTTGACGGCTGAAAAGATCTGAATTCCTTCCCCTGTGGTACTCTCCGGACTAGCTGGGAACTCCTCGAGGGTGGACACTGCTGCCGAAGACTGAACCTCCCCGTAAACTACTGTCGGATAAGTGAAGAAATATTTTTCCAAATGCCGGAGCCAGGGATGTTTATAGCGTTTCGCATTCTTAAGCAAGGCGGGAGGGTGTAAAAGGGCACCGGTCTCGGCGGCAAGGCCTTGGAGATCTTGATAAGTTTGCCAAGCGCCGGCAAATAACTCCTCCCCCACTTTAAAAGGCCCCGCTTCCAGCTGACGTTCATCTGCCAGCAAAACCGGATCAAGTGGGGAAGTGATGACAACTTCTTTAGCCGTAGTCATAATGATTTTTAAGACTTCTAATTCCTGAGGGGTAAATCCCGTAAAACCGTCCACCCAGACCCGCGCCCCTTGGATAAGGGGTGCATCAGGGATCTTTTCTGCCAAAAGCGAAAGTTCATCATCAGGGTCACGGATTTCTTGTCCTAAAGCTGCTTGAAATTCTTCATAAATAAGGGCTAAGTCCTGGAGTTTATTCAATAATAGTCCCTTTGCATCTTTAACTTTACGTAAATCATCCGGGGTAATCCGGTAAGTCTTAAATTCTCCGATCGCTTGAGCGAGGAGATCGGCCATACCAGGCCGGGTAGCGGAGCGGGCGAATGCTTTTAAATGAAGACGATGCTTTAAGAGGATTCGACGCAGGAGCATCCGTTTGCCAAGCGCACCGATCAGGACTTTTTGCCCTCCCCCGGTTTCCGAAAACACTCGCCAGCCCAGCCGTCGAAAGCTCAAGACCTGGGCTCGCAAACTGCCGCCTAAATCAGGCGTGTTGGCTAAGGCTACTTCCATCTGATAGGTTGCCTGCTCGGGGACAAGGAGGATAAGAGGTGCTCCCCAAGGCTTCAGACGAAGTTCTTTGCGAATTTCTTCCAAACATAAGGTGCTCTTGCCTGTTCCGGCGCGACCGCATACGAAACGGAACCCCAAGTAAATCGCTCCCTTCCAGAGATATGAAGTTCCCAACCGCGAGGGAACTTTAAAGCAAACTTCTTTTTAAAATGCGATGTGCCGTACTTGGCCGATCATACTCAGGAAGGCTGCTCCAACAGCCGGGGAATAATTTGGCTTCAGTATTTGAAGGTTAGGAAACTCCTCTTGAACAGTGGAGCAAAAAGACGGTGCAACATATTCCCATATATGTGTTACAATTCCTCCGACCAAACCCACCTCCAAGACTTTGGTTTTCCGTAGGAGAGCCTTTGTTAATAAACCTAAAGCCTGGCCGGACTCTTTTAGGATCAAATTAGAGATAGCGTCGCCCGTCCGGGCGGCTTCTACGACCACCGGGACCAAAGCTGCCACTTCCTTGTTCGTGCGTTTACCCTGGTATAGCCAGCAGCTGATACCCTGCACTTGTGTCAATCCCAAATATTCGGTAATCAGAGTCTCTAATATGCTCTTGGGACCGTACCCGTCGAAAGATGCCAGCGTAGCTGCCAGGGCTTTACGCCCAATATCGTAGCCACTTCCTTGATCGCCGATGAGATGTCCCCATCCGCCTACACGAAAAACCTCTCCCTCTGGGTTAACCCCTAAAGCAACAGCCCCTGTTCCGGCCACTAAAACATTCCCGGAAAAATTCCCGCGCACGGACATTAAAGCCCCAAAGGCATCGTTTTCCAGAACCACAGGAACCTCCTGGTAAGGGATCATTGTTTCCAGGGCAAAGACCTTTAACCTTTGCTTAAGGCCATCAGCCATAACCTTCCAGTCCTCGGGTGTGTCAATACCGGCCAGACTGATTCCGATCCCTTCCGGTGTTTCCTCTTGTAAGGCATCGTAAATCCCCTCTGTAATATGCCGGACAGCTTGTTCCATCCCGACCGCATGGTAATTGCTCGCTGGCTTGCGCAAACAACGAAGTACTCGCCCCGAAGGATCCAGGGCGACAATCTCCGTTTTACTGCCTCCGCCATCCACCCCGATTTTTAAACGCATCCCTGTCACTTCCCTACGCTCATTGTTGTCCTTAGTGCAGAATGTCTTTTTGTAAGTAAATATGCATGGAACCTGGCATTCTTCAATAGGTATTAATATAGAAGCCGATTGGGGGGTGATTGACGTACGCATTTTTGTGTTATCCCGTAGGAAGCTGATATTTGGAATTCTGTTTTTAATCACCGTAGGAGTTCTTATCGCTATCTCCCTGCGTTCACTGACAATACCTTCCCTGGTTCGTGCTCCGGGTACCTATTATATGGCGCATACTCAGGAAAAGTTCATCGCCCTGACCTTTGATGATGGTCCGGACTCAATCGATACGCCGGAGGTTCTGGATATCCTTAAAGAAAAGAATGTCCGGGCAACTTTCTTTGTTTTGGGGCAGGCGGCTCATGCGAACCCACTTTTGTTAAAGCGTCTGGTTATGGAAGGACATGAAATCGGAAACCATAGTTTCCGTCATGATTATCAGCAGCGTCGTTTAGTTGAAGAAATCAAGCAGACAGACCAGGAGGTCTTTGCTGCGACCGGTACCCATACCTATTTCTATCGTCCTCCCGGCGGGTTCTTATCCCAAAATCAACTTAAAACTATCCAAAAAAATGGTCACATGGTGGCATTGTGGAGTGTGGATAGCCGAGACTGGTGTAACCCAGGCATTAAACAAATTGTGGACAATGTTATTAAAAATGTTTTCCCCGGCGCCATTATACTCCTGCATGATGGGGGTTACCAGCGTACGCAAACCGTTAAAGCGTTGGGTCCGCTTATTGATGCTCTCCAAGGGCGCGGCTATCGATTAACCACCCTGAGTGAGCTGAAAATGTTGGATTCTGAAATAAAGTAGTTTCCCTGAAATTTAATCGTTCGGTACGAACCCCCTGCCGAGGACTTCGCCGGCATTTTGGACCATCATAAAGGCTTGAGGGTCTACTTCCCGCACAGCCTGTTTCAGTCTTCCTAATTCGGGAAGACTGACGACACAGATAATCACATTTTTGGGCTCGTTAGAGTATGCTCCTCTGCCCTGTAAAAAAGTCGCACCCCGCCCTAAATCAATCATAATGCGGTTAACTAAAGCCTCGGATTGGTCGGATATGATGGTAACAGATTTCGATGGCACTCCATTCTGGAGGAGATCAAGTACACGCCCATAGACGAACAAATTTACCAATGTATACAATGCTACTCTTGAACCAAGTATAGCCCAGGATATCAGGATAATGACACCGTTAATGGCAAGTGCTGATGTTCCCATAGGCACACCGGATTTCCGTAGAATGACTTTGGAAACGATGTCTGTTCCACCCAGGCTGCCCCCGAGGCTAAATATAATGCTTGAGGAAATCCCTGAAATGACCCCTCCATAAAGTGCTCCTAAAAAAATATCGTTGATGGCTATAGGCTGAATACCTTTAAACAAATCAAGAAATATTGAATAAATTGCTAATCCCCATACCGTCTTAAAGACAAAATGCTTATTAATTTCACGCCATCCCAAGACTAATAACGGGATATTTAAGATAAAGGTCATCAGTCCAATCGGAAGCTTGATTGTATAATAAAGGAGCAATGTGATCCCACTAATTCCGCCACCTCCTAAGCCGGAAGGGACAATAAAACCCTGAACGCCGTAGGCGGAAGTGATGGCTCCTATGGCAATCCCAAGGATGCCGAGGATAGACCTTACTCTTTTAGTTAACTTCAAGTGGTTACCCCCTATTTTTGATGAAGTCTCCAAGCTCAGGGCATAATCAATTATACATATATTTGTCTTTTCAGTAAAGAATTGCTCATAGGTTCATTGGCAGGATACAGTGAAAAAATGCGCCGGTGTGAGATTTATATCTTCTCAACCAACGCATTAAATATTTGTTCATTTAACTCCCTTAAGCCCTTACATACTCTTTCTGTGTACATAGAGATTGGAGCTGGTTAATCGATTTGGCAGCTCCTTTAACTTGGTGAAAAATCCTGGTCCCGTCAAGACTTGTTCAATTTTAGGTAAAGTGATCTCTAATGCTTCTTTCAATACATCTTCGATGGTTTCCACCGTTACAATTTGAATCTTATTTTTAACTTCTTCCGGGACATCCTTTAAATCAACAATATTATCTTTTGGAATTAAGACTTTCGTGATCCCGGCACGTTCCGCGGCTATCAATTTTTCTTTTAATCCCCCGATCGGAAGAACAACGCCCCTGAGCGTGATTTCTCCCGTCATGGCAAGTTTTGCATCCACCATGATACCGGTAATTAATGAAGTAAATGCCGTAAATAGGGCGATTCCCGCAGACGGTCCATCCTTGGAAACCGCTCCGGACGGTACATGAACATGCAAGTCTTTTTCTTTAAACTGAATGGCATTCACAGGCAACCGAGATTTCAGAAGACTTAAAGCTATCCTTGCAGATTCCTTCATAACATCCCCTAGCTGACCTGTTAAGATGATATGATCGTTTCCAGGCATTTCTGTTGCCTCAATAAACAGGATCTCACCCCCCACCGGCGTCCACGCTAATCCGGTGACAACACCCGGCGGATTAATTTCCTGAGCCATGTCATGCCTTGACATTTTTCTGCCAAGAATCTCCTCCAAGGCATCCGCTTCAACAATATAAGGTTTTGCAATGGTTCCAAGTACAATCTTTTCCACGACACTTCGCGCAATGGCGGCCAATTGTTTTTTTAGTCCCCTGACACCGGCCTCCATGGTGTAGTCTGAAATTATTTTCTTTAATGTTTCATCGCTGATTTGGACATCAGCCTCCGTTAAGCCATGTTCTTCCAATGCTCCCATAATTAAATGATTTTTACCAATGTGAAACTTTTCATTCGTTGTATAGCTTGAAAGCTGGATAACTTCCATACGATCCAGCAAGGGGCCAGGGATACTTTCAAGTGAGTTTGCTGTTGCAATAAAAAATACGTTGGACAAATCGTAAGGCAAATCCAAATAATGATCTGTAAAGGTATTGTTTTGTTCAGGATCCAAGACCTCGAGTAATGCGCTTGCCGGGTCCCCGTTATAACCCGTCATCAATTTATCCACTTCGTCTAAAATCATAACAGGATTCATTACACCAGCCTTTTTTATACTTTGGAGGATGCGTCCGGGCATTGCACCTACATAAGTTCTGCGGTGCCCACGGATTTCAGCCTCATCGCGGATACCGCCCAGACTGAGTCTGGTATATTTTCGGCCTAATGCTTCCGCGATACTCTTGCCCAAGCTTGTTTTCCCTGTTCCTGGGGGCCCCACGAGCAAAAGGATAGAACCGTGTTTATCTTTTTTCAATTGCATGACCGCAAGATGCTGTATGATACGGTCCTTTACTTTTTCCAGGCCATAATGCTGCTCACCTAAGATACGCCGGGCTTCTCCAATATCGACGAGTTTCTCCGCTTTCATTTCCCAGGGTAATTCTACAAGAAGATCTAAATAGTTTCGAATCACATTATAATCCGAGCTCGCAGGATTCTGACTTTCCAGTTTGCTTAATTCTTCTAGTGAGGCTGTTCGAATCTCTTCAGGCATGTGTGCCTTTTCAATACGTGTTTTGTAATCTTTCTTCTTTTTGCCGGAGACTGGTTCGCCTTCATTCAGCTCTTTCTGAATCTCTCTCAGTTGTTCCCTCAACACTGCTTCACGATAATTTTTATTCGCTTTTTCGGAAAACCGTTCCGTCATTTCAATCTGGAGCTGAATTGTCTCTTTATAATGTAAGAAATAGTCGATAAACGTCAAACTGCGCTCCTTTAATGACGCTGTTTCCATCAAGGTATATTTTTCTTCCTTTGAAAATGGAAGAAACCGCGAGATATATCCTATCAGAACATTAAGATCCTTTATCTTATCAATCGCTTTTACAATACCCTCTGACTCTCTGAACAAGGATCCAATTTGATGAGCTATATTTTTAATATATGTCAGCATTTCTTTCTGACCGTTTTCGTTGAGGTCGATGACTTCCTGTACGGAAATCGTTTTTCCAGTGATCATGTTTTCTGCAATGTGAATATCAAATACTTCCACGCGGTTTAAGACCCTGACTTGGACATGGTATCCTTTCTCGCTGGGGTTGACCTCCAGTACTTCAAGGGCAACACCTGTTGTGTAGAAATCCTCCACTTTGATTTTATGTCGGTTCTGATGCTGCTTTATCGGCAACGCCACAATTTCATGATTTTTGTCCCGGATACAAGCCAGCTCATCCTCGCTTAAGTGGTCTACTCTTAATGGAAAAGTCATTCCTGGTAATAAAACCAGATTTTCTATTGCGAATATCATATAAATTACCTCCTCTTCATAAATGAATGCTCATTTAATTGTTAATAACGAGCTATTACCCTTGCTTAGGACTAATAGTATCTTTTGAGACCAAATATCCCTGGATCAGCCAGGTTTTAAAAATCTTTAAGAAGTGCTTTTTGAATGATATATATCAACTCGTTTAAGCGTTCCATTGCAACGTGTTCTGACTCACAACTTTTCACAGCAATCGTTTTTACGGGGGAAAATAGAAAAGCGTATAAATTATCATTGTTAAAGTCATTTAAGATTTGCCGTTTCTTTAAATCCGTCAGCAACTGATTTAAATACGCCGGTCCCTTCATCGAACGACAAGTGCTCTGAAGAACCGGGCAAGTACTGAATTGTTCAATAAAATGAAATACTTCTTTGTTTTCAATAATAAAGAAATAATATCGTCGAATCAATTCCGCAATTATGTCTTCTCCCACCATATTGGGACTTATACATTGAAGCAAATATTGTATCGTTTCTTCAGAATATTCCTGATAAATTTCTCTTAGCATGGACTCCTTATTTTCATAATAGATATAGACTGTCGCCGGAGATACGCCGGCAGCCCTTGCTATTTTTGAAATAGATGTACCCTGGAACCCCTCCTCCAGAATCAACTGCATCACTGCAATTTTAATGCATCTTTGCTTTTCGTCATCTTTTTTTCTCATGCGCGCCGCCTAACTTCTAGATAAAACTGATGATATATCTATCATAAACGATCGCTCATTTATTGTCAAGCAGAATGAGTGAAATCTATAAAGCAGGCGAGAACAAGCGGGCGCTTGATTCTTTCAAGCGTTCATGGACAGGGCGTTCTTGAAAGGTTTTCAGGATAAGTTCAATACTCTCGTTTATGTCTTGTTCAAAATCTATTTTCAGGCTTTCAACTAAGGCCTGGTCATATACAAAGGCACAGATCTCGAAATCAAGGAGGAAACTCCTAATATCCATGTTGGCGGATCCTACCGATGCAAGATGATTGTCGATGAAGAAGATTTTGGCATGAAGAGTACCTTTCATGTATTTGAAGATCTTTACCCCCGCTTGAAGCAATTCTTCAAAATAGGAATGCATTGCCCAGTACGTTAGTTTTTGCTCGGGGATTCCTTGCACAATAAGCCGCACGTCTAAACCGCTGAGCGCTGCTGTTTTTAAGGCCATCATCAGACTATCATCCGGGATAAAATATGGGCTTTCGATTGAGACACTGTGTTTAGCCATTGTAATAGCCTGGAAAAAACCCTGCAAAACTGACGTCCTGTTTGAATCCGGACCATCCCCAACAATTTGAACGGGCAGCACCTGCGGAATGAAAGTTGGCGGAAAATAACAGGCCCCTTGAACCTCTTGACGGGTCACAAAATACCAATCGTTCAGGAAAATAGATTGGAGAGTATGTACCGCCTCCCCTTCCAGTTTTAAATGCGTGTCCCGCCAAAAGCCTAGTTTAGCGTCACGAGACAAGTATTCATCTCCGATATTTAGTCCTCCCATAAAGCCGGTACATCCATCCACCACGACGATTTTACGATGGTAGCGCAAGTTAAGTCAGGCTGTTAGAAAAGGAAAACGAATCGGGAAAAACCATTCGGCCTGAATCCCTGCTTGTCGCATACTACTTATAAAACCGCCTGAAAGCGATATACTTCCCATTCCATCCAAAAGAACTCGAACTTCCACCCCTTCGACAACTTTGCGGGCTAAGATCTTCAAAACGTCCGCCCCTATTTCATCATCTTTATAGATATAATAGCTGAGGTGGATGTGATGCTTTGCTCCTTCTAAGGCATTGAATAACGCTTGGAATTTCTCGCCTCCATTCAAAAGGATTTCAACCCGATTATGATGAGTTAAGGGGGCAAAACCACTATTCAAAAGAAGCCTAACCAGTTTGTGGTGCGCATCCGTGTGTTGGGACGACATGTCGCCATGATGGCAGACAGTTTGCCGGCACACCTCTTTGGCTAATTGATAATCGGAAATATGTTTATAACGCAATAGATGTCCTTCAGTTTTCCGACCAAAGATTACATAAAGGATAAATCCCAAGACAGGAAGAAACCCGAGAATACAGAGCCAGCCCACAGTTTTTCCTGGTGCTCTGTTTTCTAAGAGTATCACTGCTCCAATCAGGATCACTTGAAGTGAGCTTATAAGTAGTAAAAAAGGCCATACCATCATATCAACGCCCTATCCGTACTGATTCCTATCTAAATGATGAAGAGTTAATAGTGTTAATTTTGTTGAACTTTATGAAAGGCACTATTTCTAGTATGCACAAAAAAGAGGAGCAATTATTGCTCACCTTAATATTGAGTTTAACGACAACTAGCTCGACAAACACTGAGCACTGGATTCACAGTTTGAATTAAACGTAACGAAAAAAGTTGTTCCATTCAAACCGGTATTTATATCAATTTTTGCTTTATGACGAGTTGCAATATTATAGCAATTAGCAAGCCCAAGTCCAGTTCCGATATCTTTTGTAGTAAAGAATGGTTTCCCCAGCATATCTAGATTTTCAATTGGAATTCCAATTCCCTCGTCCCGAACACTCAGAACTACATTCTGACCATCTTTATATGTTTTCAGCGTTAAGCATCCGTCCGCTTTCATTGCTTCCAGACCATTACGACACAAATTGAGAATAAGTTGACGGATTTCTTTCGTATTCAAATGAATTTGTGGAATTTCCCCAGGTTCGAAGATTATCTGCTTATTTTGTGTAAAAGTATCCGCTTGAATTAACGGAAATAGTTTAGAAATTAATTCATTTAAGTTACATTTACATACTTCTGTTTTAGTCGGCTTGGTTTTCGCAAGAGTTAAAAACTCTGTAATAATCGAATTTGCCCTGTCTATTTCATCTATCATTAACTTAAATTGACTCTTGAAGGCTTGCAGTTCAACTCGGTTTTGAAGTAATTGGAGGTAACCACGCACAGTGGTCATTGGATTGCGTATTTCATGTCCAATTCCTGCGGCCATTTGACCAATAATGTTCAATTGATCTAAGCGTTTCATTTCTTTTTCGAAACGTTTTTTTTCAGTAATATCTATATCTATGGAAATAAACTCTCGTTTTCCTCCAAATAAATTTATAGGAAATAACGTTGTAAAAATATTTTTTTTAATTCTTTGCTTATTAATATAAATCGATTCAAATGCTTTATATGGCTTCCTGGTTTTACATGATTCCAATAGGTCTTTGAATTTATTCATATTCGCAGCATTTTCTTTACTCCAGTTCAATTGGTCTAGAGTTTTACCTACTATTTCTTCACTAACCCAACCAAATATAGTTTCAGATGCTTTGTTAACAAATAGTATTTTTCCATCCTCATCATAACTTTGAATAGCCACATTTGGAGTATTATTAATAATAGTCTTCAGTCTTGCCTCACTTTCTTCCAAGACCTTGTTTTGAGATTCAATTAATCGAAAACGATCTACGCCCATTTCCCCTAACATTTCTGCAAGCTGAAGAAAATAATGCATAATTGAATCCAACTTGTCTTTTGAATAAATCGGTACATTAACTAGTTCTTTAAGGTACTTTTCCTCATCAAAGCCGTATTTTCTAGCCTGATTACGAAATTTTTCAATATCAGGTTTCTCAAATAAAAATTGTCCGTTAAATATTGAAGCTAAATGTTCGCCGTTAATAATAATTGGTGCTGCAGCATCAATTAAACCATTTGGACATGTATAATAAATATATGGTACAATACTACCCCGTTCCCTCAAGTGTTCTTTTAAATATTGGTCACTTTGTCTGCATGATAATTCAGTTTCGATATTTACCCTATGAAACTTCGTACAGATATTTTGCCAGGCTACTGCGACCAAAATATTGCCATCAATATCGATAATAGCTGAAGGAATACCTGATGCTAAATATAATCCTTCCATTAGCTTTTGGAGTTTTGGAATATCAAATATTTCAGAAAATTTATATTTCATCTGAAATGAACCTCCCGTGATAATATTTAAAAAACGTTCTAATTATTGTCTTTTACCAACTTTCATAGTGAATCATCTCTTCAAGTTTCTTACGCGGTCGAGCTTCCGGAAATTCGTTGGCATAACCAAGAGTAAGAATACCTACTACATATTTATCATCAGGAATATTTAAGATCGGTCTGACTTCTTCTTGGGCAAACCATGCAACCCAGCAAGTTCCTAAGCCTAAATTGTTAGCTTCAAGTACAATATGCTCAGCGGCAATGGCTGTATCTCTGATAATCCACTTTAGTTCCAACAGTGGACTATTTTCATTTAGCGATATTTCTCTATCATCATTTATTCTCGAACGTATATCTGCAACACACGCAATAAAAACTGGAGCTGTAAGCATCCATTTTTGGTTTTTAGATACTTCAGCTAATTTATTTCTAATTAATTCCGATTTTATTACAATGAAATGCCAAGGTTGTGAATTGTCACCAGAAGGAGCAAGCCTGGCACTCTCAATTAATTGAATAATTTTGACATCTTCAACTGGTTTATCAAGATATCTTCTTATACTTCTACGAATTTTAATCTGCTCAATCATAATTAGTGTCCTCCCTTTCGCTGCGCTCAAGGCACAAAAATTAAAGAAAAAAGCAATTTTTTCTTTATCCAAAAATCCTCTCCATATAATATTTTATCATTACCAGCACGTTCGGAAACAATTACTTACTGAACGTGTTCCCGTGGATGTCCCCTAATCATTCCGAAAGGGCGAATGGAACGCATCATTTTACTCGAAGTAATCAGGAACCATGCGATTCATCATGGTAATATTCTCTGGGGATAATTCGCCTCTACACCTTTCAACATTCTTCTTCGTTTTCCTCCTAAGGAAGAAAGTAAATGATCCAAGAAAGAATAAAAAAACTTGGTTGACTCCCATACGAAGACACTGTATTAACCCTTCTTGCAGACACTGTCTTCGCACGAATTATTCATTCTGTCAGCCTCAGCGAAGGTGACTGCCTAGTTGCCTTATACTATCTGACAAGCACAAAAAAGCCAGGCCGTTATGAAAAATGACGACCCAGCAATTCACGTTTAATCCCAGGTTAACGGGATTTCCACTTCCTCCACGCCCGGTAAGATCCCCATCCTAAGACACCGATAAGCAGATAAGGTAACGCATAGCCTATCCCAACGACTAGATAATTAAGGACATTCCATGCACTGCTTATAGTTTTCAGTACGGCATCCTGGGTGGCTTTCCAAGTATTACTCCAAGCGATTGGCTGCCAAGGATTCTTCACTTTGAGATTCGGGCTTTTCAGGGCGACGAACTGAAGGTTCACTGTGGAATACTCAACATTATTGTTCCAAAGTTTAAGTTGACCCTTTAGTTGTTCAATTTGCTGACGAATGTTGCCCAGCGCGTTTTCCACTTTAAGAACGTCTTCCACGGTCTTGGCCTGGTTTAAGATTTCGAGGTATCGCTTTTCCTCGGTCTCGAGAGTTTGTAGGCGAACCTGGGAATCATAATATTGATTGGTAATATCATTGGCTAACATGTGTTGCTCGAGTATTTTGCCCCAAGTGGGAAGAGAATCGTTTAACCAATTAAGCTTATCGGCCGGGATCTTAAGCGTTAAATGAGCGGATGAATTGCTGTCCGACCCGTTTTGTTGAGATTCAACTACATACCCGCCCATTTGTTGGACTTCACGGCTAATTTGAGTAACTGAGTCATTAATAGCGGTAACTTCGAGGGATAATGATAAATTATGTGTAATCTTTCTAGGGATATCGGAACCAGCCGGAGGAATAACCGCTGGGTCAATTGGGTCAGTATAGGTTAGGATAGCCTCACTTTTGGCTGACGAGTTAGCCGGACTATTTGAAGAGGGCGATTGCGGCGCCGCTATATCTCTTTCGGTCAAACTATTGTCGGCAGCCCCACCCTTAGACTCGATACCACCCGCTTTATTCGTGCTCGGCGTCTGTTGAACCATATCTTTTAATTGGGTTTCTGCGCTCCCAATATGCGGGAGTAGATTAAATGAATTGTTCATAATCCCTTGCCCGATGAACGCGAACATCGCTAATCCTACGACCAAAATACCGAGTTTCCATTGCCTACGCCCCGGTATCATACATAACCTTGTACGTATCCATTGAACGAACCTGTTCATACCAGTCACAGGTTTTTCTGCCCCTTCTTCTTTTGTCATTTTTTCAAGGGTTTTTTGTTTGATACTCTGCTTGATTTGCTCATTTTCTTCTGAGTCTGACTGGATTGTATGGAAGAAAGCTTTCATTCGTTTCAAATCACCATCTTCTTCCCAGAGAGATATGAGATCCGGTCGCTTTATAAACCATTTCATCAGCCTCTTCCTCCTTTGTCGGGGTTCCCCTGGTAAATTTTACGGAACCCTTTCTTCGCTCGGTATAATAGGCTGTCGACTGCACGTTGAGTTGTTCCTAAGATCTCCGCCACTTCTCCGGCACTATAACCCTCGATTAAGCGGAGTTGGATGACATTAACCTGTTGAGGGGAGAGTTTGGCCAAGGCTTCCCCAACACTCATAAGGGTTGCCCAGGTCTCACTATGATCAGATTCCTGAGGCAGGGGCTTTTGTATCTCTTCTAAAGTCAAGGCGGGAATGCGTTTATGTGTCCGGTAATAATCGACAATCTGATGGGAAGCAATCTTAAGCGCCCAAGCTTTAAGAGCGTTTTTTTTCTTTATATCAGGCAAACCCCGCCATACTTTCACGATAATTTCGGCAGAAACATCTTCCACATCCGGCTTAGGTACGCGGATGGATACAAATCGGTAGATTAATGGGAAAATTACTTCATAGGTCTCATCAAAGGATAAATCAGCTTCCACTTCATCGTCAGCCTCCTTCCTTTTTGCAAATACGCTCAAATTCCCACAAGAGTAGTTACCGAACTATCAAACCTGGACATTTTCGAAAGTAAAGGGGGGTTACTATATCTAAAGACGTATCCCGAACGCCTTTTCTGATGAAGTGAATCCATAAAATTTAGAAATAAGACTCGCGTCTTAACCACTTTGCAGAAAGGCAAACTAAAAAGGAATCCCATAATATCATATTAGACACAGTCTGACTTAAATCTCACTCACATGGGTGGTAAGTAGTTGACTTTTCAAACCCTCAATAAGCTGCCGCATAACGAAAATATCTTTGATGGCAACCCGAATAAAATTCCCCGGAAGACCTGTAAAGTTGGCACAGTCACGAACAAGAATCCCTTGTGCTCCTAAATGTTGGGTCAATTCTCCCGAAGTGTGATTGATTACTTCGATCAAAGCAAAATTCACAGTGGTCGGCCAAAGCCGTAAATTTGCGAAACCACAGCAAGTAAATTCCTCGTAGAATATTGACCTGCTCTCTCTCAATTTTTTCCGAACGTCATCAGAAAACTCCAGATCCTCCAGTGCCGCGATCCCGGCATGCTGCGCAAGAACATTTACGGACCAAGGATCGCGGTATTTTTCAAATCTGGCAAGTAATGACTTATGCGCAAAAACTGTACCCAAACGCAGACCCGGTAAGCTGTAAAACTTTGTTAAGGAGTATAACACAATAAGGTGTTCATTGGTTTCCAGATAAGTGCGCGCAGACTGACGTAACTCGTCCGGCAGAAAATCAAGGAAAGACTCATCGAAGAGAATCCGACATCCTAATTCTTTAGTTAGCCGGAGGATTAGTTCTAACATGTCTTTCCTGAGTAGACTTCCCGTCGGATTATGAGGGGAACAGAGAAAGAGTAAGTCACACCCTTGAAGGAATTCACGCCACTGTTGGTCTACATAACTCTCGTCTCTCGAGTTTTCACTTAGTACATCCAATTGATTAAATTTCGCCCAACCTTCGGGACCTAACGGCAGATAGCTCACTTCAGATCCTACAGAACGCGCAGCCCGTTCGTATTCACTAAAAGCCGGGATCGGGATGGCAACCTTTTTAGGCTTTAACGCTTGCACGACTGTGAATATTAAGTTCCCTGCTCCGTTACCGACCATGATTGATTCAGTCGGTATTCCCAAATTGTTGGAAAGCATTTTTCTTAAGAACCGGCTCTCAGGATCGGGATAATTCACAATCTCCGCCATTCCTTGTTTTAAAGACTCCCAAACCCCCGTTGGCGGCCCAAAAGGATTAATATTTGCGGAAAGATCGATAAATGAATCCGAGCCATATAATTCATACGCTCTTCGGAGATTTCCACCGTGCATAATTTCACCCCATATTTTCACACAATCGTCCATAATGAAACTCCCCGCAGCAAGCTGCGGGGTATCTGAATGATACTCGCTTCGCTCGTTAGAATAACGATATATGTTCATAATCCTTCTTCTTATGTAATTCCGTGTATTCTATGTCCATGCCTTGATTTGGATCTGGTATATTGTTAGTTTGCATTAACACTGTTATTGTTTGCTGCTTGCTTTGAGATAGTAATGATAGTAGTCTTTATAACCGTTTAATTGGTTGGATTCATTACCATTTTGATAGTGGCTAATACTAAAAGCCACAAATCCACTTACATAGGGTGAAACTCTGAATAATTGCTTATTAATCTGACGTTGTGATGCCGGCAGGGTTTTAATCTCATTCCCCCCAAATGTTTCGGTAACTGCGTAAAGAATTAGGCCAATTTCGTTGGCGGCCTTTTTGGTTGAGACATAGACTTCGTCCAAATCCCCTAACTTGTTAAAACCTGCTCCGATACTATCTTGTAAGGCAATAATATCTATCTTTGTATCTTTCAACACATGGCGGACTGAATTGGCCCAAATAGCTAAGGTCACAGGACCAGACAACAGCGCATTATAATACGGGGCGATCATTATAGATTTAATACTAGTTAATTTGATAGTAGGGCAATTTTTAGAAAGAATTGATTCAAATTTGCCTGTTGGTCATGAGTCAAAGCCATAAAAAAGTTAAACTCATATGGTATATACCAACCCACAAGTGATTGATGTTTACCATACATCATCATGATTTCTGTGACGATTAGACTATTAACCTCAGCTTCGTTGTTTAACCATATTTCGTCTTGTCTTTCGATTGACCACCAATCATCGTTAAACCCCAGGCCGATCCGGACATTCATCGCCATACTATCGGCTGCTGTCAGAGCCGTTTCAAGCATATCCACACTGTTGCTTGAATACCCATTCATTTTAGTCTGATACACAGCGTAATTGGATTTGGTATCGGCGACACTTTGAAGGATTATTTCATGAATACCTATAGTTTGTAACATTCGAAACTCTGCAACCCAACGATCATAGCTCCAACTCTGGCAATACCAATATTGAATAAAGGAACTGCTAAACTTAGGTCGAATCAGTATTTTTTTAGGAAACCACCGGAAAAATCGAACGATTCTTTTACACCAATTGAAAAGCGCCTGTACAATCTTCATCACTTTAAATCCTTTATCCGGTATTATTTCTATGTCACTTCGTCGAATTCTCTATTTCCCCTGGATAAGCCTATCCCCTTTCTGTATTGTATGAATGACTTATCATTCTTGTTAAGAGATTGATCATATTTTTTATCGGCAATAAGCCATGAAGAATCAATGTGATCTCCTAAACCGCGAAGTAAACCAGTGCTCAAGCAACTCAGATTGTCCTGAAAAATGAAGGTGCAGATAGGACGCGACGATATTATCCCGGGCATATCCTTCCATTCGCACAAAGTGATCTCCTTTGAACAATTCATAGGCGGGCGGGAACTCATGATCATGGGTCACGCGTGAATAATGAAATACATGCCCTTGAACCGTTGTCCCACGAGGACCTAAAAAAGTATCCTCCCGGAAGACTCCTCGTCGATAACCTATGTCTTGTAAATGTCTTGTCATATCTGCTTTCATGGAAATGAGACCGGCTAGGGGGAATTCTCTTCCTTCAAAATCCGTTATGGACTGTCCTAGATACATGTAACCCCCACATTCGGCATAAATTGGTTTACCACTCGCCCCATAAGCGCGAAGAGCGTCAAGGAAAGTGCGATTTTTGCTCAAATGGTCAAGATGCAGCTCTGGAAATCCCCCGCCGATAAAAATACCGTCAAGGTCCGGTGGGAGGGCAACATCGTGTAAAGGGCTAAACGGTAGAATTATAAAATTCAGGCGTTTTGCCAGGTCTAAAGCATCACGGTAGTAAAAGAGAAAGGCCTCATCCAGTGCCACGCCTAACCGGAATTTATCCACTTGAGTGATTGGCTTAGCGGGTAATAGGAGAGTATTCGTACTGGAACCATCTTCAATCTGCATCTTAGCGTTCGTTCTTCCAAAAATTGATTCGTTGAGATCCGGTGCGCCTAGCATAATACGTTCGATTTGTTCCAAATCGAGGTGTTTGGTTACCCGCTCGGCGAGTATATCAATAAAGCTATCTAATAGTCCGCCCTCCCCCACAGGGATCAACCCTAAATGCCGTTCCGGAAGATGCAGGGCCGCTTCTTTGGGAAGGACTCCGAGGACGGGGATTTGGAGATCATTCAAGGCTTCACTAAGTATTATTTCTTGGGCAGAAGATTTTACGCAGTTAAGGATAACTCCTTGAAGTTTCACTTCAGGGTCATAAGTATTAAATCCATGAACTAAGGCCGCTACGCTTCGGGACATCAAGGAAGCCTCGACAATGAGGATAATGGGAGCTTGAAGGAGTTTTGCTACATCGGCCGTACTTCCGAAACCAGCCGTTCCGCTCATACCATCAAATAAGCCCATCACCCCTTCAATCACCGCCCAACGCTCCTCAGAACTTTGAGCAAAGACGGAAGGAAGCTGCTCACCGAGAAGCCAGCAGTCAAGATTGCGGGAAGCCCGACCCGTTGCTGCCGCATGATAACTTGGATCGATGTAATCCGGTCCGATTTTGTACCCTTGGATTGGTCGCTCACGCTTTTTCAAAGCCGCCATCAGACCAGTAGCAAGGGTTGTTTTTCCCACTCCGCTATGCGTTCCCGCCAGGACAAGCCGAGGGATCTTCATGCTGTGTCTCCTTTCTTCGAGCCTCGCTAAACCATGTAAGCTATTAGTAAAGCTGTCAAAAGGGATAACCACGTTGCCGTGCTAACCAGATGACAACAACGAACAATGTCCGAGGCATTGACGGGATGAAGGGCATCTCCCATTTCCGCTCGGTGATGAGGCTGACCATGATAGCTGTTAATCCCGCCCAGACGAACGCCCAGTAACCCGGCAACGACGCTTTCCGGATTACCACCGTTCGGACTGGGATGACCTGAAGCATCCCGTTTCCAGATTTGGTAAGTCCGGCGAACCGGCATCCGCCTTAACCAGCCTGCTAGAAGTAAGAGAAGGACCGATAACCGTGCCGGCACGTAATTAGCCCAATCATCTGTTTGGGCGGAGAACCAGCCAAACTCCTCATACCGATCATTTCGGTAACCGACCATTGAATCCAAAGTGCTGATCGCCTTGAAGGCCATTGCCAGAGGCGCACCCCCCAGAGCGGCATAAAAAAGTGGGGATAAAATTCCATCGACGAAGTTTTCCGCGAGAGTTTCGATCGTTCCCCTGATTATTCCTTCTTCGGTAAGATTGTCAGTGTCTCGGCTAACCAACCAGGCAAGCTGAAGACGAGCCTCGCTTAAATTACTCTTTTGTAAAGGGACCAAAACACTTTGTCCCGCGTCTAACAGAGATTTACCGGCCAAAGAAGTAAAAACAAAATAAGCACTCACGCCAAGGCCCAACAAGGGATGAAGGGCATTCGCTCCCCATACTGCAACCCAGGTGAGCAGATAACTTCCTCCCACCACCAGGAAGGTTAACAGAACTCCATACCGACGACGTATCACTGGAGTCCCCAAGTTCAAATGCCGTTCTAATAAGGCAATGAAGTTTCCAATTCCCACGACAGGATGGGGCCAGCGGCGGGGATCCCCAATGACTTGGTCGAGAAGAAAGCCGATCAGTACAATGAGCGGGGGAGTCGCTGAGAGCATAGTCATCGTATTCATCATTTTAATTTACCCGGTCTTTCCTTAAGATCCCACCCCTAAGCTCCCCCCTATACTCCTGTCTCTTATTAACATCTGACGCTGCCCACGCAATGCAGTGTGTGAATACACGTGGGCACCCCACCATTTACAA
>JQID01000177.1 GCA_000770645.1 Desulfosporosinus sp. Tol-M | reverse complement strand
CCGCCGCCCCCAAATCCGCCGCCACCGCCTCCTCTGCCTCCGCCACCTCGGAATAACATACCTAAAATGAAACCGAAGAAGAAACTGTTAAAGAAACGATGATCAAAATAGATCAACAAGATGAGCAGGATGCCGATAATTACTTTAGCCCAGAGGGGCAGGGGATTATTAGATGAGGATGAAGATGAATCAGGTAATGCTTGCGGCGGGTTGATCTCCAGGGTTACTTGATACTCCTTAGCCACTACCTGAGCTAAAGCACTGTAACCATTTAGAATTCCTTGATTATAATCATTCTTTTGAAAATAAGGGAGCATATACTCATCCTGAATTTGACCCGTCTTGGCATCAGGTAAAGTCCCTTCCAGCCCATAACCTACTTCAATCCGAGAGACCCGATCCGTGGGCGATACCAGGATTAGCAGGCCATTATTCAAGTTTTTATCGCCGATCCCCCATCCCCTCAAAATAGATAAGGCGTATTCTTCAGGTGCTGTTTCGTTCAAGCTGTTTACCGTGACAACCACAATTTGAGCTTTCGTCTTTTGTGCCAGCGAAGCAGACGTTTGAATAATTAGTTGTTCGGCAGCCGGCTCAAGAACATTGGCCTGGTCTAAAACATAAAATTCACGACTCGGTTGAGGGATGTCTGGGCCTGCCGCCCTTAATGGGGAGGCAATTGCCAGGAATAGCAAAATCAACACCGCAAGAAGGGGTATCCTCTTCATGTGGTTTCATTCCCTTCATTTTACATGTTATTTCGAAAAGTCGACTGTCGGGACATTCTCTACATTTGCATCCGGTTTAAAATAATCCCTTGGTCCAAAGCCCAAAATCCTAGCATAAAGCGATGTGGGAAGAGTCTTTATTTTAGTATTGTAGGACTGAACAGAATAGTTATAGTCCATGCGAGCTGTAGCAATGCGATTTTCCGTACCGGCTAACTCATCCTGTAAGGCCCGAAAGTTAGCATCCGATTTGAGCTGGGGATAGTTCTCACCAATGGCTAATAATCTTCCCAGGGCACCGGTTAAAGCCTGATCAGCCTCACCTTTATCTGTTACAGTTGCAGCACCCGCTAATTTTGCTCTTGCCTCCGCAACATCAGTAAAGATCTCTTTTTCCTGTGAGGCATATCCTTTCACAGTCTCAACTAAATTGGGAATTAAATCTGCCCTGCGCTGTAACTTATTTTGCACCTCACTCCAACTCCCATTGACCTGTTCTGAGATTTTTACAAGATTATTGTAACCCGAGATCAGCAGCGCACCCAGAATGATAATAATACCAACCGGAATTAACCATTTTTTCAGCATCTTTATTCCCCTCCATATTCTACGTATTCCATAATCATGTCCATAATTCAGTTCCTGATGCAAGCTTTCAAATATTCAATTTTCTATTTTCTTATTCTTTGTTATTTTGTAAAACCCTTTCTTTTTACAATATTAATACCTGACCATCCCCAAGATCAGTATACCAGTAACTTCCTTTGGGTAACAACAGTCGAACTAATTATAACGCTTTTTCCAGAAGAAAATTTACCAGATTCCTTTGAAATATCAACCGTTATGTAACATTAATAAACAAATACAGAGCTTTAGGATCTGTTCGCTACCTGGAAGCAGCAAACTCGAAAGCCCTGTATTACTGCATTAAGATAAGTTATATTCCAATTCTCACTTTCCGATTCTCACCTAAGTGTTATTCCTTTCGCTGTGCTCAAGGCACAAAATTGAATGAAAGTAAGTATACCTGCTTACTTTATAAAAAGAGGAAGATAATGTTATTCGGGTCTTAGAAGAAAACTACCAGATTCGTTTAGAGCCAACATAATGGCTCCACCAATAGTTGCCCATAGTAGAAACCATTACCCCACGACTGGAAGTGGCGTTGATGAATTTACCATTTCCGACATAGATGCCTACGTGAGATACTTGATGATCCGCTCTCATGCTAAAGAACACTAAATCGCCAGGTTGCAGGTTCTTAGCAGGTATATAAGTTCCTTTATTATACTGATCACGGCTTACGGGGGGAAGGTTTATTCCTACTGATGCAAAGGCTTTTTGTGTCAACGCTGAACAGTCTATACCAGAAAAGCTTGTTCCTCCCCAAACGTATGGTGTACCAATATACCTATTCGCCGTATTGATCACAGTTCGCATTTTATCAACATGATATGCCCAAGTAGTAGGTGCCGCTGTCGTACTAGCTTCTGCGATAGGTGCTACTAAAAATGTACCCATTATTAGTATGCTAAGAATAAGTGCTAATTTCTTTTTCATTTTGCCCTCCTTGTTAAATGTTTAATAACTTACAGGACAAGTATAACAGCTAACAACTGTCACTAAAAGAATAAGTTGTTGGTATAATTTCCTCTATATATCTATAAAGGTGATAAAATGAAAGAACGACAGATTATTGAATACGAATACACCTGCCTTCACTTCACTTTGAATAAATTTCAAAGAGGGACGTCCTTATTGTTTAGATAGCGTTTGCTCCTTAAAGTGGTTAATTGCGCTTGACAAAGACTTTAAAATGTGTATTATTGTATTAAGCGCTTAATACAATAATACACGGAGGCGATCCACATGCCCTGGGAATTAAAATCCGACAGACCTATTTACACCCAGCTGATTGAGCAAATCGAGCTGATGATATTTTCCGGTGTTTACCCCCTGGGGTCCAAACTACCTTCGGGACGGGATATGGCTCAGGAGGCCGCAGTCAATCCCAACACCATGCAGAGGGCTCTGGCAAAATTGGAAGAAGATGGCCTCATAATTACCCACCGCACAAGTGGGCGGTCGATTACGGAGGATGCGCATCAGGTTGAAATGGCAAAAACCAAAATGGCTCAGGAGCAAATCTCTGAATTTCTGGAAAAAATGCGGTTGATGGGCTTTGAACAAAAAGAGATCCTCACTATTATTAATAACATGGTAAAGGAGATGAATACATGAGCATAATTTTAGAATGCATCGACCTTACAAAAAAATTTGGTAGCAAAACAGCTATATCAGCTGTTAATCTAAAGATAGAGCGCGGGCAAATCGTGGGGCTTCTGGGACCTAACGGCAGTGGAAAAAGCACCCTCATCAAGCTGGCCAACGAACTCTTGACCCCCACCAGTGGAAATATTCTCATAGGAGGTAAAGAACCAGGCCTCGAGACCAAGAAAATTGTCTCCTACCTCCCGGAAAAGACTTATTTGAATGATTGGATGCGCGTACACCAGATCATTGAACTATTCTCAGATTTCTATGCTGATTTTAACCCGAAGAAAGCTTACTACATGCTTGAAAGCCTAAATATCAACGCGAATGACAAACTGAAAACAATGTCCAAAGGAACGAAGGAAAAAGTACAGTTAATCCTGGTCATGAGCCGCGAAGCGGAACTATATCTTTTGGATGAGCCTATTGGCGGAGTGGACCCGGCAGCAAGGGATTATATTCTGCAAACTATTCTTCCATCGGGCACCTGTTCAGTCAGCATAAAATGTTGGCCTCCTTCGGAGCCCTCATTCTTCTAAATACTATTTCCCAAATCATGTTTTATTGTTCTGGAATCGCCAACTTATGCAATATTCATGTCAGTTCCAATGATTTTATGGGCATGCAGTTGGTAATTCAACCGGTGATTCGTTATGGCATAGTTTATACCGGACTTCTCTGTGCAGCCTTCTTCGCCGTAACGAATTTTATTTTAAGCAAAAGATTGAATCTGGAATAAGCTAGATTACGCTCATAGCAGATAAACCGAATACACAATAGTATGTAATTCGGTTACGATTCAAGCCTGCTGGACAGCCCGCACTGTAATAGCTCTATCCGAGAGCAGCCACATGATCATATGAGCAGTTTCCGGCGTGCTGACTTCAAAGTCCCAAAAGGTATCATGTGCTGAGGAAGCTTGAGGTATAGCGTAATCAATGCAGCAAAACCAACAAACTCAACAGTCAGCTCAGCTGGCTGAACAAACGATTCAACAAGCCTTGCAAACGATTCAGCAAGCAATCCACAGCCAATCCTGAAGCTGTTCAACAGGTAAAGCCCAATGAACGCGTCTGCTTTTTCAAGCATAGCTGTGGCGAGATACAATGCATCGGAGTATCAATTGCGATGCGACTAAACCCATGACTTACTATTCCACTGAAGTGGATTTGTCAATATCTGATCTTTTATTGTTTTTGTGTATGGAATTGACCCCACTAAAGTGGATTTTAGATTCAGTGAAATTGAATTCGTTTATTTCGCCACTGCGAAGCAGTTTTGTATGCCAAAGGCTATGACGATGTTTGACATACTCCCTATTAATTGATCCACAAAACATTCCTGGAAGTAGTGAGCGATTTTCCTTGATGAGAAATGCAGCTAAGTGTCCGATAACTCCAAAAATTATTAAGACAGTACCAATATTATGCAATGCAGTGTTCCAATACAAAAGAGAGGTTTGAATCTCAACACCAGGGACATTTTTCAGGGTCTTAATCAAACCGGTAACGATCAGGAGGAGAAGACAAAGACCGATAAACAGATAAGCGAGGCGTTGTTCAGCCAGGTATTTATCCGAATCTGGTTCTTGGCCTTTGGTTAACATTGCTTTGATAATCCGATAAGATTCTTTCATATCTCCCTTACGCGGGAAAATATCAAACTCCTGGCGAGCAAATGCATAAACAATATGGAAAGTTACGACAAATAATAGTACTATCGCTCCCAAATAATGAAGGTTAAGGGTGATGAAATAATTGCCGAGCCATTCCGCACCGGGTAACTTTGTAACATTATACCGAGAGTAGAGTGGTAGCTGCCCTAAGCCGGTGATAATAAGCAGCATGACAGAAAGAGCAGTTGTCCAGTGGACAAAACGATTGGCATAGCTTTGTCTAAATATTTTGCTCTGCTTATGATTATTTGTTTTTTTCGTCATCGATAGACCCCCCTCCTTGATTATTCTTGGTGTTCTGTACTCGTTTAGCTTTATCACCTTTCATAGTTTTATAAGCTGTTAAGCCGGCAACCGCTGCTCCAGCAAATGGAGCTATTACCGCACTTAGAAAGATACCTTTTCCCGAAGAAAGGTAATTGTCAACATGGACAGGCATACCGGGACGGCCTGGAGCAGTATCTTTTTTACTCACTTTGTCTGCTTTGATCGCAGCATCAATTTTCTCAAATGGAATGGCCGAAATGTACAATGTTGGAGTTCCTCCATTTTCTTTATCCCCGTAAATATAGCCGCTGATTTCTTTTGCTTTTTGATAAGCAAGATTTCTTACGTCTTCTCTCGGACCAATCGAGATGGCGCCCTGCGGACAAGCGCTCATACAAGCGGGTTGTTTACCCTCAGCTAAAAGCTCAACACACATATCGCACTTATACATGACTCCACCACCAGCTAAATCCGGGGCGAAATCAAGGTAGATCCCAACTCCGGCTTGGCGCTGAGGAATGCCCCAAGGACATACGTCACGACATTTGGCCCCTCCAAAACATAATTCGTCGTCAATGGACACGGCTCCCGATTCATCTTTAGTGATCACGCTAAAGGGACATAGTTTTAAACAGGTTGGATTATCACAGTGCATACAGCGTCTTGGAACATAGACCTCATATAGAGCACCGTTATGCTCGACACTGACATGGTCAACAAACGTCCAATTGTATGGAGTCAAGCGGCTTTTTAGATCTCGTTTGTTCGACCAGTCTTCAACTTTCTTCTGTGGCCAATAGTTTTTTAGAGGCTTTTTGGGTTCAGGGAATCTTTCTTGATTATGATTGCTGCATGCCTGGACACAAAATGGCGTATCATAATTTCTACACCCGTCACACTTGGTTAAATCAATCAAGGTACCTAGTTTACCACTACTTAATCCTGCAGCCCGAACAGGCTTGTTTAGACCTGTTGCTGCAAGTACTCCTAAAATTCCAGCTGCTGTGGTCCTCTTGAAAAAGATTCTGCGCGAAATATTTTCCCCCATTGCCATTTACCCCCTACCCCTATATGGTATATATGATATATTTGAATTTATCATATATTTAGAGATATTACAAGAAAAAATTTCCCGGACTACCTAAGTGGTTAATATGACTCTCCCACTTAGGTGAGGCGGGCTCTCTGATGGTATCGGGCACAGGCATCAGGAGATTTCCGGACAGTTGCTTACGCTTTTTAATAACTATTTAAAAGGGAAAACTTGCCGGGTTTATGCGGCGCCTTTCGATGTCCGCTTACCCCAACAGCATGAGAACGAGGAACATACTTCTACCGTTGTGCAACCGGATTTGGTTATAGTATGTGATAAGACCAAATTAGATCATCTAGGCTGTAAAGGAAACCCTGACCTAGTTGTAGAGATTACTTCGCCCTCTACTTTTCAAAAAGACCTAAAGGAGAAATTCATCCTATACATTGTTGTGGCAAACACAATCTATGAACAGTTACAGTACCTATTTCCTGGACAGGTGGGGCGTTATCATTCCAAAATGGACGAGTGGAGTCGCAAAGAAATCCTGCGTAAATATCACGACGCGCAAATTCGCATCCTTGTAAGCTGCCGCGCCCTAGATGAAGGTTTGAATGTACCTTCAACCGACATCGGAATCATCGCCTCCTCCACCAGCAGTACCCGGCAACGAATCCAAAGACTGGGCCGAATCCTGCGCCAATCTGGTATAAAGCACTCAGCCAAACTGTATTACCTATATATCGGTTCATCCAACGAGGAAAAGGACTTACTGGCCAGAATTTCTCGCGACCTGACTGGGATAATTCCTATCCTGGACTTGGAGTATGATCACGATAGCCAGACCTTTCATAATTTCGCCTACGAAGCCTTGGCTGATCGAGTCATAGCCTATACTCTGCACAAAGGTTGGAGCAAGAAGATCATTACGGAGATTACCAGTAACCTGGAGCGTGGTATGCTGGGGTGTGATTGGTGGCTCTCCGAGCAGGACTGCCGCTTGAAAATTCGAAACGCCGCCTCCCGGTCAGAACAGAATTACTGGGTTAGCATGTGCTTACTAGTGCAGGCTAGTCTTGGTCGGTTAACCGAGGGTTAATTTCATAATTGATATTTACTCAAAATTATGATACAATAAATGCATGAATATTGAGAACAAGGAGCGAGGTCTATGCCGAACATTCGTCCCATCTCTGATTTGCGTAATAATGCTAACGAAATTTCTGAATTCTGCCATAACGAACGCCAGCCTGTGTTCATAACTAAGAACGGCAAAGGTGATATGGTGGTGATGAGTATAGAAACCTATGAGCGACAGCAGACTCTAATTGAACTCTATAGCAAGTTGGCTGAAGCTGAGGCTGAGATTGCAAACGGTGCTGAAGGAAAGGACTTCTTTGAAGTGGCAAAAAAGTTGAGGGCTAATGTCCATGGAAAAGTATGAACTGAAGATATTCCCCTCAGCTGAGCAAGATCTAAGAGATGTTATTAATTATCTAAATGAGCTTTCACCACAGGCTGCTCTAAAAATCTACGATGAAATTGTCGATAGCATCGCTTCTCTTGAACAAATGCCCCTGCGCTGTTCACTGGCAAAGAATACCGTGCTGCGTTCGAAAAAATATCGTTTGCTGATAGTGCAGAACTATGTCGTATTCTTTATTGTAAGCGGCAACATAGTACAAATACGGCGAATACTATATGGTCGAAGGCAATACGAATTCCTGTTATAAAATTATCGGTTGTTTGCCTAACGCTTAGATGCACAGGTCACCCTGTGAATCTTATTCCCAATTCTATAAGCTTATCTACATGATTAATTATAGAAAGCGGAATATTTAATAGGTTTCCGTCTGCAATAGAGCTTTTTAATCGTATTTTAATGTTAATCAAATTCTCCTTGAAGTCTTCTTTGTTAGAATTCATCCATACTCAATATGCACATAATAAAAAACCAAAGGAGGAGATTCCATGACAACTTTAGAACAAGTGGAAAAACTTCGTGCCATGGCCAACGTAAGCTACGACGAGGCAAAAACCGCCCTCGATATGTCAAACGGGGATTTGCTTGACGCCATTATTTATCTGGAGAAACAGGGAAAGGTAAACACACCGCCCGGAGGCGGTTATTACAGCAGCGAAAAAACCGCAGAACCAAACGTTGGGACCAGTAATACTAAGCACTGGGAAAAACAAACTAAGTCCGGCAACGGTGGAGAAACCTTTACTTCTATGATGAAGAAATTGGGGAAATTCCTCATGAAGATGATCCGCAAGGGCAATGCTTATTACTTTGAAGTGCTCAAGGGCGAGGAAATCAAAGCGTCTTTCCCTGTCACAGCCCTTGTAGTGCTGCTCTTATTCGCCTTCTGGATTATCGTTCCCCTGATCATTGTCGGACTGTTCTTTGGTTTTCGCTATCGTTTCAACGGATCTGATTTTTTGGAGAAGACTGTCAATGACGCGATGAATAGCGCAGCGGACGCCGCCCTAAACCTCAAGAAGTCTATCAATAGCAAAGATAATTAACTTGAAACGGCGGGGCTTTCAATGAGTTTGAAAATACTGATTATTGAGGATGAGGAAAAGATAGCCCGATTTGTCGAGCTGGAGCTTGGATATGAAGGTTATACTACCACAAAGGCCTTTGATGGCAGAACAGGGCTTGAACTCGCCGAAACCGGCGAGTTCGACCTTATTTTGCTGGATATTATGCTGCCTAAGTTGAGCGGCATGGAAGTGCTGCGCAGAATTCGCCGAACCTCCTCCGTTCCCATCATCATGTTGACAGCGCGGGATAGCGTAGTGGATAAAGTCTCCGGACTTGACAGCGGGGCGAGCGACTATATCACCAAACCCTTTGCCATTGAGGAGCTTCTCGCCCGGATTCGTACTGCCCTCCGAAAAAACATGCAGGAAGACGTGGTCTTGTCCGCCTCCGGTTTACTGCTGGACCCGGGCCGCCATACGGTTACCATGCTGGGCAAGCCTATTGAACTGACAAAGCGGGAATTTGACCTTCTCCACTATTTGCTGAAAAATAAGGGCTTGGTAGTTTCCCGGGAAGCACTGCTCGAAAATGTCTGGGGCTTTGATTTTGCGGGCGAAACCAACGCCGTTGATGTCTACGTGCGTTTTCTGCGTGGAAAAATCGACGAGGTGTTCAATATTAAACTGATTCACACCGTTAGGGGAGTGGGATATGTGATTAAGGATGAAACGTAAGCCGATAAACAAGCCTACGAACAGTATCGGTCATAAAATACGGTTTTCCCTCGTCACGAAGCTCAACCTCAAACTATTCTTTCGTAGGCTGGGGCTTTTTCTGGTCCTTGATCTGATTCTGTGCCTGGTGTCTGCAGCAGGGCTGATTATGCACACCGAACAGACCGTGACAGCGGCGGCCGAAATGCTTAATCAAACGGGGCTGCCTGCTCCGGAGGCGCAAGACTGGCTTAAGCTCACCGGATTAAGCATTTCGCTGCCCACGGGAGAACAGAAAGGGTTTCAACTACCCACACCCTTCCAACCCCACCATTCCAAGCAGACTGCCTCCGGTGTAAGGAGTATTGCCCTGCCGGATTCGGAAGGCTTGACCTTTTGGAAACAATTAGAGGGTGTCACCTACAATGTGACGCTGGAAGACAGCAGAGGTTCTTATCGTATTTCCGTTAACCCTTTGGAGACCCTACGGATATTTGTAGAGTTGTTTGCTGTTGTCTTGATTTTGGAGCTAATAATGCTGTTCGGCAGCTTTTTCTCGGGGGCAAGAATGATCCGAAAAACCCTCCGACCCATTGAAGAATTAGCTGAAACAGCACAAAACCTGACTACCGACGGCGTCTTTTCACCGGAGCAGCTGGAAGTTCTGGCAGGTAAGCTTGACAACATCAATGCCGCAAAGCTGGATACGCGAATTTCAGTGGGCGATACGCAAAGCGAACTGAAAACCCTCGCTTCGGCCATTAACGGGATGCTGGACCGAATCAACGAATCTTACCGTTCCCAGGTGCGCTTTGTGTCGGATGCCTCCCATGAGCTAAGGACGCCGATTTCCGTCATCCAGGGGTATGCAAATCTGCTGGATAGGTGGGGGAAAAATGATCAAAAGACTTTGCAGGAATCTATCGATGCCATCAAGGATGAAACAGCGAATATGAAGGGCTTGGTGGAACAGCTTTTATTTCTGGCGCGAGGCGACAACAACACCATGGCTCTGCAAATAGAGCGTTTTGAACTGTCCGCCCTGGCCATAGAAGTGCTCCGGGAAACGCAGATGATTGACGGTGGGCACGAATACGATTCTGATGTTACACCCGTTTTCATTATGGCGGATAAAAGCCTTATCAAACAGGCGACGCGGATCCTGATTGACAATGCCATGAAATACTCACCCTCGGGTAAACGGATCACCATTTCTGTTTCCGGTGCGGACAGCTCTGCCCGGCTGACCGTACAAGATGAAGGGATTGGTATCGCCCCCGAGGCGGTTCCTCAGATTTTTGACCGGTTCTTCCGCGCCGACGAATCCCGCGCCAGAGCCACGGGCGGTACGGGGCTGGGTTTATCCATTGCCAAGTGGATCACGGAGCGGCATGGCGGGCACATGGAAGTTTTGAGCAGGCAGGATATCGGCACCAGAATTTCCATAATGCTCCCCACTGCGCCCGAGGCATCTGAAACATAATCTGCATAATACTCCTTGCAGGCATTTATTGGCATGCCTTAAACTCGTACGGGGTTGTAACAAAAATGGAAAACCATTTTATTACAACCCCATTTTATTTTTTCGCGAAAACATTTTTCGTGTTATTGTAAAATACAAAATTCAATAAAATTATAAAAACCAGGTTTTGATCCTGGTTTTTATATTGGTCTACTACAATGTTTAGAGATCGAGTTCCCTACCTGTCTGCACATTGGTTGGGAATGCAGGATTTAAGAGATTGCCCTTCACTCGGACAGGTTATTTATTATACGATTGTTCCTTATCCCGTAGGGCTTCCAAACCCAAAAACTGATTATACTCATTAAAATCAAACATTTTATCCCAGTAACCACTTGTCGTTCCCTTATCCATGAGTTCCTTCAGAACGCCTCTGACGGCGAAAGCAGTCGCATAGAGTGTTGAGAGAGCATAGGCGACTGCATTATAACCAAACTCCTGCAGCTCTTTGGTCGGGAAGAAAGGCGTTTTCCCCCCCTCAATCTGGATGGCCAACGTAGGCGCGTCCACCTCGCGGTTAATTCTCAGCATTTCTTCTTTTGAGGTTGGGGCTTCCACATAGACTAAATCTGCCCCAGCTTCCCTGTATCTGTTGCCCCGCTCTATGGCTTCATCGATACCCATTACTCCCAAAGCGTCAGTTCGGGCACAAACGACAAAATCAGGATCTACCCGAGCATCAACAGCCGCCTTTATTTTGGCGATCATTTCATCGGTTTCAATTACCTGTTTACCCTCCATGTGTCCACAGCGCTTCGGAAATAGCTGATCCTCAATAAACATTCCGGCCGCCCCGGCTTTTTCAAATTCCCGTACCGTTCTCATCACGTTAATGACCCCGCCGTGACCGGTGTCACCGTCTACAAAAAGGGGAATGTCTGCGGCTTCCGCAATATTTTTCGCATGCGTTACCATTTCGATAAGTGTGATCAGAGAAAGGTCAGGTTTTCCAAGCAGCGTTGCCGTTGTCGGGTAGCCGCCGAGTGCCATTGCTTTAAACCCGGTTAGTTCAATAAGCTTGGCGGCAATTGCATCATGGGCCACCGGCATGACGAGAATCTCTTCATCCAGGATTAGTTTTTTCAATAGGCTTGTTTTTCTCATGCTTGTTCTACCCCAATCTTTTTTCTGGTATATTTGACGAGTCCGCCCGCATTGATTAATTCACTAATAAAAGGCGGGTAAGGAACAGGCTTAAAGATTAAATCAGCTGTGACATTTTTGATCAGCCCTGAAGCTAGATCAATCTCCAGGTAATCTCCCTCTTTCGTTAGGTCGATCATTTCCCGGCAATCAACCAAGGGAAGTCCAATATTTAATGCATTGCGAAAGAATATCCGGGCAAAGTTCTTGGCAATTACACACGAAATACCTACCCCCATGATTGCCATCGGAGCTATTTCGCGGGAGGAGCCACACCCGAAGTTCGTCTCCGCTACTATGATATCCCCAGGCTGTACCCGACCTGCAAAATCAGGATCGATGTTTTCCATGCAGTGTTTTCCCAATTCTACCGCATCTGATAAATTTGCATAACGGGCCGGAATTATTGCATCCGTATCAATATCGGCCCCAAATTTCCGTACTCTTCCTTTAATCATCACCCATCACCTCTTTGGGGTCAGTGAGTCTCCCTGTAACGGCAGTAGCAGCAGCAACTGCAGGATTTACCAGGTAAACTTCGGAATGGGGGTCACCCATTCGGCCCTGAAAATTTCGATTTGTTGTTGACACACACCGCTCTCCTGCCGCCAAAATTCCCATGTGTCCTCCAACGCATGGCCCACAGGTGGGAGGGCTGACAAGAGCGCCTGCTTTGATGAAAGTTTCTATGTAACCGGCGCGAAGCGCGTCCAGGTAAACTTTTTGAGAACCGGGAATAATAATACACCGCACATCTTTAGAGACCTTTCTATCCTGCAAAACAAGGTGAGCATAGTAAAGATCCTCCAATCTGCCGTTAGTACAACTTCCGATTACTACCTGCTCAACTTCTATTTCCCCGGCTTTTTCCACTGCCATAGCATTACTGGGTGAATGTGGCAAGGCAACCTGCGGCCCTATTTTTTCCACATCAAATTCAATTACCTGTGCATATTCACTTGTGTCATCATTTTCATAAACTGTAAACGGACGAGCAGCCTTCTCCTGTACATAAGCAAGAGTTTTCTCATCAACCTCAAAAAGCCCAACCTTTGCTCCGGCTTCGATGGCCATATTGGCCATCGTAAAGCGTCCGTCCATAGAAAGATCACGAATAGTTTCCCCCGTGAACTCCATGGCCGAATACAAGGCCCCGTCGACACCGATCTGTCCGATAGTGTAGAGCATGAGGTCTTTCCCGGAAACCCATTTACTGGTTTTCCCATTATAGACATACTTAATCGTCGGAGGAACCTTCATCCAGATTTCGCCTGTAACCATAGCAACAGCTATATCAGTCGACCCCATACCTGTAGCGAAGGAGCCCAGCGCCCCATAGGTACAGGTATGGGAATCTCCTCCCACCACTACATCCCCTGGAAGAACCAATCCCTTCTCCGGCAAGTAAACGTGCTCAATCCCAATATCACCGGCTTCAACAAAAACTATCCCCATTTCCCGAGCAAATTCCCGCATCTTTTTGATTTCCGTAGCAGCAGCCACATCTTTGTTAGGAGTAAAATGATCCATCACAAACACAATCTTGCCAGGATCAAATAATTTCCGAGCGCCAAGCGCCTGCAGTTGCTTAATTGCAATATGTGCAGTCAGGTCGCTGGCCATTACAAGATCAACTTTGACGTTGACAAACTCTCCGCTCCTTACCGATTGCATGCCTGTGTGTGCAGCCAATATTTTTTCTACAATTGTCATGAAAATCTCCTACCCTTTTGTCTTCCCCCGATAGCTAATCGCCACGTATTTGAGGTGCGAAGTGCGTGGTTCGTGGCCGGTGGTTCGTGTTTTATAGTTCGTGATCAATATTGCACATCAAATATCGCACATCTAGTATTTACTAAGCTCCAGGATAAATTCAACTATACTTCAAATTGAGTTATAACTCAACCAAAAAAGCTAAATTCACTCCATTCAAAATAAGTTTTCTAAATAAAAATCGCAAGCCTTTATATTATCATAAGTAAACGTAACCTTCCATAATTCTCCTCGCCGTCCTGTGCGCCACCGCTTTCTCTATCCAAAATTTCGAATCCTTTTCCCGACATATTACGTCCACTGAAATTAGGCCTGCAAAGTGACCAATCGTTATTGTTTCACTGTCCGCCGCACTGGGCGGGATAAATTCATGAACAACCGAGCCTTTTAGTCTGACGGCCACCGCAGTTGCAATGCTGGCAGTTCCCGGGTAGGCCTTATGCATCATCCTTGCCCCATATAATTTGGAGAGAATCGTAATATTTTCCGGGTTCATCATTTCTCCGGTTTTGCTGTTTTTCCATGGTACAGGCTCCTGAACCAGGGCAACTGCCGGCATAAAGTAGTTATTTTCATCAAGTTTGATCAGCCGGGCTACAGCGACCCTAATTTGTTCCAGAGTATGAAGAAGTTCTTTGTTGGCATCCAGTTCTACTGCCGATTCTGTCCCCATTAAGCCAAAATCTCTGGCTCTGATATGAGCAACAGGCATGGAGGCATCAATAATGGAAACCTCAATTTTTCCTATATTCTTGACCTCGATGACATCTTTCCGGTTTCCGGTCGGCAATAACTTACCTGTCAGCATCCCAGCCGTATCTGAAAAGTCTAAAGCGATTTTTGCCCCGGAACCCGGTACGCCATCAATTACGTAATCCCCCTCATATACCACTTTGCCTTCTTTTGTAGGAAATTCAATAGTAAGATACTTACCTACGTTTGGACAATAGACTTTCACTGATGTACGCAGTCCCTGTGCTTTGATCAATCCTTCTTCAACGGCAAATGGGCCTACTGCTGCGGATAAATTACCGCACACAAATCCCCAATCAATTATTGGTTCATTGATTCCTATCTGACCAAAACTATAGTCAAGATCAGCGTCTTCTTTACTGGGCGGGCCAATAATGGCTACCTTGCTTGTGAGTATATCCGCGCCACCGAGTCCGTCAATCTGCCTCTTATCAGGACTACCCATCACTTTCAGAATAACCCTTTTTCTTTCTTCAATATCGCAAGGCAGGTCATTTTCGCGAAAAAACACACCCTTACTCGTTCCACCCCTCATAATTACGCAGCGAATCTTTTCCATATATAGCCTCCCGTTTTTATATAAGATCTGATATTCAACATAGCTCCCGCTCTATTGAATATTTTGAACTCAAATAAATCTTCATAACTTATATTTATTCGACCTAAATAATCTTTTACCTTCTTAAATTCAAACAAATTGTCGAACAAATATTTATATTTTTTACCTGCTGGTATAAAGAATTCCTAAAGTTAAATAATATCCCTATAATTTATAATATCGAAGTAATGGAAGGTGTAGCATATGGATGAGGGTTTAGTAGTCATTGTTAGAGCTTTTATCGGCTTTTTTTCTCTCCTTATTTTTGCAAGAATAATTGGGAAAGAACAAATAAGCCAACTTAATTTTTTTGATTACGTGCTGGGGATTACAATTGGGTCTATTGCCGCTACCTTAACAACAGATTTATCCAGTAAGGCTTGGCCCCATTGGATAGGGCTTTTAACCTGGTGTGCATTAGGATACTTGATGGAAATAATATCAACAAAATGGAGATATGCAGCGAAATATTTAGAAGGGGAACCGGCTATTGTAATAATGAATGGCAAGATTATGGAAAATGTTTTAAGAAAAATGAAATATAGGATCTCAGAGGTTTTAGAACTTCTCAGGAACAAAGGGGTCTTTGACGTGACACAAGTAGATTTTGCAATTATTGAACCCAATGGTCAGATTTCAATATTATTAAAGCCGGAACACCAACCTTTAACTCCTAAGGACATGAAAATTGCCGTTTCCCCGACAGGAATAAGCACTGAATTAGTTTACGATGGAATTATTATCGAAGAAAATCTAAGACAGCTTAACAAAGACAAAACCTGGCTGCTTAAAGAGCTCAAAAAACAGGGCATTCGTGATATATCAGAAGTTTTCCTGGTAACATTAAATCCGGCAGGAAGTTTATATGTGGACAGGTACGATGATCATCTTAAGAAGATTACTGATATTGGTGATTATAAGGGCCCATACTAAGGAGATGATTGAATGAGAAGGTTTATGGTGATAGCTATTCCCATAGTCACACTGGTTTTCTTTGTTCTGATCATGCTAAGCGGTGATATATTAAAACAGCCCTTAGTGGGAGATGACAATATTCCACAATCCATTGAAACAATTATACAGGATGTCAATCATGAAAATTGGACAGCAGCTAAACAAAATACAGAAAATTTAAATAAAGTATGGGATAAAATAGTCACTAGAGTACAATTTAGTTCAGAACGTTATGAAATTAATGCTTTCTCTATAAATATTGCAAGGCTTAGGGGCGCTATTCAAGCTAAAGATAAATCAAGTGGCCTCATAGAATTAAATGAGGCCTATGAGCATTGGCAAGAACTTGGGAAGTGAACCATAGCAGCCGGTTTTTGCCATTTATTGAATGAATTTCATAATATAATTTCGAAGCTCATAACCACTACATGCAGTAAACTATGTGTGATTTTCGTACTACATATAGTGATGAAGATAGCAATTTTAGGGTATTATGAAATTGATTAATTACATAAATAAATTTAGAGGACATTCGCATATTTCGTCGAATATAATGTACTGTGGTGTGCCTATGGTGTACTACGAAAAAAGACAACAAAAGCTTAATCTGGATTAACTCCAGAGCGGGGGATCTTTTATGGGGGTGAATCGCGTACTATACGCGTAGGGCTTGCACCTGAAGTCCGAATCCGTCAACTAACCTCGTAAGCTTAAGAAAGGTGTAAAAAGTATGCATTTTTCCTCAGTTCTGTCCCGGTTAAAAGGTATGGTAACCCGCCAAATCAAACATTTCAATGGGATTCAGAAAAAAAAGCTTATTCAACAATTTTACCACAACACTCTACGAAAAATATCCTGGAAATCCCAGCAAGTCATCTGTTGCGCATCTCTTACAATTATCCTGACCGGCGTACTCACCTATTATCTTTCGACAACGACTTCTGCAGCTGCCGTAATGATTAACGGTCAACAGATCGGCTTAGTCCGTAATGTTAATACCGGTCAAGATCTCGTTGCAACAATTCTGCAAAAACACGGAAAGCCATTTGGGCTCATTGCCCAAACACATGACCAAATTACTTATGAAAAAGTCAGGGTAATTCCCGCAGTCTTCCTGGAATCTACTTTGAGTGAAGAGAAACTGGAAGATAAATTAAGCTATTATCTTGATGGTTATAAGTTAGAAGCAGACGGTTCTATTATGGCAGTTTTGCCCAGCAAAGAAGATGCCGATAAAGTTCTTAAAGAGTATGAAAACTATTATGTTAAACAGAGTGCAGAAAACAAGGTCACTTCCGTTAATTTTGCGGAAAAGGTCAGCGTCGAAGCGATAGAAGTCCAACCGGATCAAATGAAACAAATTGATCAAGCTTTAAAAGTGTTGCTGGATGGCAAGATAATGACAAAGGATTATACTGTCCTGTCCAATGATTCCTGGTGGCTTATTGCCCGCAAAAATAATATGTTGACAGATGAAGTCTTAGCCGGTAATCCAGGGGCAACCAAAGACACAAAGTTACAGCCAGGCCAAATAATAAAGCTTGTTAATACGACACCCTATCTTACTGTCGTGTGTCAAGGAACATATTCCGGTCCGGAAACAATTCCCTATGATATCGTAACAAAAGCTGATAACCATTTAGGAATCGGGCAAACGAAAGTCCTTAAAGAGGGTAGTAACGGCTCAAAATTAGTGACATACTCATATGTGCAAAAGAATGGTATCGACGTTACCAAGCAGGTATTAGACGAAAAGATCCTTCAACCTCCTGTCGATCAAGTTATCGCTAAAGGTCCTGGCAGTCGGGTCAATGTAGCTTTTGTTACTTCTCGCGGGAGCAATGGTACTTCTTCCATCGTAGGTCGCGCGCTTAGTTTACAGGGGACTCCCTATGTTTATGGCGGAACAACCAGCAGAGGCTTTGATTGTTCAGGTTTTACCAAGTATGTCTTAGCGGGTTCCGGGATCACTCTTCCTCATTCATCATATGCGCAATTCTCTTCGGGAGCTGCCGTCAGCAAAAATGATCTTCAACCAGGCGATTTAGTCTTTTTTTCGACCTATGCTAAGGGTGCTTCCCATGTGGGCATTTATACGGGGGGAGGACGTTTTGTCCATGCCAGTAACCCCAGTAGTGGGATTAAAACATCCAGCTTTAGTGATAGCTTTTACTCCTCGCGTTATCTCGGAGCACGCAGGTATAATTAATTAGATAGTGCAAACGCCGACATGGTCCGGAGCAACAGCAAATGTTGTAGCTCTGGACCATGTCTGTGATAACATGCTTACTTTTGAAGTGATGGCTGGATTATGGTTTCGTAGTCAATGGGGTCTCTTAATCCATTCTCGTCAAACGCATGTAATCGTCCCATACAGGTGGGACATACCCCACATGCTTTTTCAGAGCCGTTATAACAACTCCAGGTTAACTCAAACGGAGTGCCAATTTTTTTCCCCAGAGCAACTACCTCACTTTTAGTTAACCATTGAAGTGGGGTTAGGAGACGAACTTTCATATATGAACCAATATAGATTGCATTTGCCATAGCTCCATTAAATTCAGGGGTACAATCCGGATATGCCCAGTTCCTCGCATCTTCGGCATGCGCCCCATAAAAAATCGTATCCGCCCCTTTAACTAAGGAAATCGTCGTGGCAACTGACAGTAAATTTGCATTGCGGAAAGGCACGTAAGTTGGGGATACGCCTTTACTTTTCCGAAGTTCTTCATAGGTTGTTTCCGGATTGGGCCGATCTTTGTCAATAAGAGTAGACCCTCCCCCTTGGAAAATATCGGGAAGTTGATGGATAATATGGTCTTTAATGCCTAAATATTTAGTCACTTCTCTTGCTGCTGCAATTTCTTTAGCGTGTTTTTGCCCATAAATCAAGCTAAGAGCCAGAACATTTTCAGGGCCAAATTCTCGACAGGCCATAACTGTGCAGGTTGTACTATCAATTCCGCCACTGAGCAGAACAAGAGCTTTACGCGGGCTATCCATTACGCTCTCTCCTATTCTACAGTTTAGAAGATTGACCATTTGACCTTATGTTGTTACCCATTTTTGCTTTGGAAAACTTTCATGAAATCAACTAGAGTCCTACAGCCGTCAAGACTCATGGCGTTATAGACTGACGCCCGGAGACCGCCCACTGAACGGTGGCCTTTTAAACCGATCATACCTTGTTTGGCAGCTTCGGCCGCAAAGGTTTTTTCCAATTCTTCATTAGGTAATCGCCATGTGACATTCATCAGTGAGCGACTGTCTTTGAGGGCGTGACCCCGGTAAAAACCGCCGCTATTATCTATGGCATCATAAACTATGGAGGCTTTCTCCATATTGCGTTTTTCCGCTGCTGCCAGTCCTCCGTTCTTCTTAAGCCACTTGAGAACCAGATTCACCATATAAACGGAAAAGCAAGGTGGGGTATTGTAGAGGGAATCGTTTTTGGCATGTATATCATAGCGGAACATTGTGGGGATGTTTGTGGGAATCCCTTCCAATAAATCCTTACGAATAATAACCACAGTTACCCCAGCCGGACCAAGGTTCTTTTGCGCACCGGCATAAATTACCCCAAACTTGGAAACATCAAAACGACGTGACATAATATCGCTCGACATGTCAGCAGCCAAAAATACGTTGCCCACATCCGGGAACGACTGCCATTGGGTACCACAGATAGTGTTATTGGTGCAAAGGTGTACGTAGGCAGGATTGTCACTTACCTTGATTTCATCGTTGCGCGGAATGCGGTTATAGTTTTCTTCCTTTGTACTGGCAGCTATATTGGTTTTCACAAGTTTCGATGCTTCCTGATAGGCTTTATCCGCAAAAGATCCAGTCAAAATATAGTCCGCATGACTGTCTGCGGAGACTAAGTTCATGGGCACGGCTGCAAATTGAGTGCTTGCTCCGCCTTGAAGAAACAAAACCCGATAGTTTTCCGGTACGTCAAGCAAATCCTTAACGAGCGCTTCGGCTTCAGTATTGATGACCTCGTATTCTTTGGCACGATGACTAATTTCCATTATTGACATGCCCGTGCCTTTATAATTAGTCAATTCGCTTTGCGCTTCTTCTAGAACTTCCAGGGGTAGTGTGGCTGGTCCGGCAAAAAAGTTAAATATCCTCTCCATTTTAAGTCAATCCTCCAAATTGTAATTTATTGCACAACTATTTTATCATTATATCCCCTTAGCTTGACCGTGGCAATATTAATTTTCAATTTATATTTATGATCAATTAAATAATACAACATACAAAATTGCCCAACGGTGGCAAATAGCCTTGACCGCTGCGAAAACGAGTTTATCCTTCTATTTCAACCTGGCGGGTTACTTCGCCAAGGCATTTATATAAGCTTTTGCACTAGCTTGGATGATATCCGTCGAGAATCCCTTTCCTACCACAAGCCGGCCATTATCATAACGCAACTTGACAGTGGCCTCTCCCAATGCCTCACTGCTCCGAGTCACTGACTTCAGGGTATAATCTTCGAGTGTTGCCAAGTTTCCTGTTATCCTGTCAATTGTATTAAAAAGAGCATTCACCGGGCCATTGCCACAGGCGGCATCAGTGAACACCTCTCCCTCTATTTCCAGAATTACGGTAGCTGTAGCCTGCCCCAGACCATTTGTCGCAATAGACATATTCTGGAGTACAATATTACTCGCAGGATTTTCCGAATCCCCCATCAACACATAGAGATCCTGATCTAACACTTCTTTCTTCAGATCCGCCAGCTGTAAGAACCTTTGATAAACATCATCAAGTTGAGCACCTTCTATTGAATACCCTAATTCTTCAAGCCTATATTGAAGGGCATGTCTGCCTGATCTTGCCGAAAGACTTATTAAATTTTGAGGAACGCCAATGGTTTCCGGTTTAATTATTTCATAGGTTTCTCTGCCTTTGAGAACCCCATCCTGGTGAATACCCGAAGCATGCATAAAAGCATTCGCCCCAACTATTGCTTTGTGAGCAGGCACTGTCACCCCTGTTATGCGGGAAACAAGTCTGCTGGTGGCGGATATCTCCCGGGTATTAACCTTGCTCTTTACCCCGTATCCATCACGCCGGGTGTAAATTGCCATAATTACCTCTTCCAGGGAAGTGTTTCCTGCCCGCTCACCTATCCCATTGATTGTTCCTTCTACCTGGCTGGCTCCTGCTTTGATACCCGCCAGAGCATTGGCCGTTGCCATTCCCAAATCGTTATGGCAATGCACACTTACGGTTGCTTGCTCAATATTCTTAACGTTCTGAATAACATAACCAATAAGTTCTCCGTATTCCCACGGACTTGCATAGCCCACGGTATCGGGGAGATTAACCACGGTGGCCCCGGCGGAGATAACCGCCTCAATAACCCGGGCCAAGAATGCCGGGTCACTGCGGAAAGCATCTTCCGCGTAAAATTCAACGTCGCTCACGTATTTCTTGGCGTACTTCACGGCTGAAACCGCCCGCTCCACGACTTGGTCCGGGTTGAGGTTCAATTTCATTTCCATATGTATCGGCGAAACCCCGATCCCGGTATGAATTCTTGGATGTTCAGCAAGGCGCAAGGCTTCGGCGCAAATATCGATATCCTGCTCGACTGCCCTGGTCAAGCCACAAATAATCACTCCTTTCAGTTCCCGGGCAAGCGTGCGGACTGACTCCAGATCCCCCGGCGAAGAGGCGGGAAAACCGGCTTCAATAATATCCACGCCGAGCTTCACCAACTGGCGGCCAATCTCCAATTTTTCTTTTACATTCAGAGTAATCCCCAAGGATTGCTCGCCATCTCTAAGGGTAGTATCAAAAACATATAACTTGCGCATTTGTAAATTCCTCCTTAAATAAATAAACCCTCGTCTCTGATTGAGACGAAGGGTTAGTTCGCGGTACCACTCAAGTTGACAGCAAACAGCCGTCTTCTCTGCAGATACGGGAGTTAATCGATATTCGTGGTTCGTGATTCGTGGTTCGATCCGAAATATGACCTTCATGGATCGAACTGCTAACATCGAACAACGATCTTCGAGTTATCCGATATCGCCTTCCTTTTAACGGCGGAAGCTCCGTCCGAGCCTACTTTAATCAATTTCGGTCGGCTACTCGAGGAAGAGTTCCAATCCTATTCCGTTACTGCCTTTCACCAACCGGCAGCTCTCTAAAACGGAAAACGGGACTGTACTATTTCCTCTCATCGTCATTTTAGCAGTTTTGTATTTTGTATATTCTACTATTTTACTCTACTTCTGATGATTGTCAAGCGTAAATATCGCAATTGGCAAGACGTCCTAAAATATTGAGAGACTCACCCAAGTATTAAAATTTGGAACCGTACTTGTTTAAGGAGACCTTGTCAAACTTTAAATCACTCTCAGAATAAGGCGGCTTAGACTGATCGGGATATCCGATGGAAATAATCGATAACACCTTGAGGTTCTCTGGAATCCCCAAAATCCTGCGGACATATTCTTCACACGATTCGGTTTCCGTATGCTGGCGTTTCCTGATTTGAATCCAGCACGATCCCAATCCCAAAGCTGCCGCCGTCAAATGAAGCATCGTTGACGCAATAGCCGTGTCCTCCACCCAAACATCGCTTGTTTCAGGGTCAGCCAAGACTACAATGCCTAAGGCTGCACCCTTTAAAAACCCTGCCGTCTTTTTAGCAAGTGCCAATTGCTCCAATATCTCAGGGTCTTCAACTACCACAAATTGCCAGGATTGAAACCCCTTGGAAGATGGGCTTAATAACGCCGCTTGCAGAAGCTGCCGGACTGTTGCCGGATCTAACTTCGCAGCTTTATACTTCCGAATACTCCGGCGCTTATAAAGAATATCTAACATAATCTTTCCTCCCATCTAATTACTGACTCAGCCTCTCAAAATTATGTTAGTGAATAATATTCATTAATGGAACTCATTTATAAGCTTGCTCTATTACTCGATCTCCACCCCGGTATTTTCTAAAAATCGGGCCACCAAATTATAAAAGCCGATTGTGAGGGTCAATTCAACCAATTCCCGGTTACTGAGAAACTGAGATAGCTCAGCGAAAGACTCTTCGCTGGATTTCACATTAACTGTGACTTCCTCAGTGTATCTGAGGACGGCACGCTCTTGATCATTGAATACGGGACTATTCTTATCCAGCCTAACAGCTGAGATTTGTTGTTCAGTTATCCCAACCTGTTTAGCCAATATTTCATGCTGATACCACTCGTAGCGGGAATCACAAAGAGTGGCAATCCGAAGAATGGCTAATTCACGCAGACGCGCATCAAGTTTTGCTTGAGTAAGTAAGGAATTTCCCATCCGCATAAAATGGCGGGCACTGTTTTCCGCATGGGCGACCATTTTATTGACATTTAGAACACTCAGTTGGGATTTACCTCCTGAAATCATCTGGCGAGTCTTTTCCGGCATCTCTTCCAATGGCATCAATGGTAATCTAGACATATAAATTTCCCCCTCTGATTCATCCGATAGCTAACAGTTCTAAGACTCCCTCTTCTTTAAGAGGGAGATAAGAACTGTACAACTCCTGGATAACGATTTCTAACCGTCAGGTGGAGTAAAAACCCCACCTGACACTAAGAACTCTGTTTATGCCCTTTCTAACCGACATCTCTTTAAACATTATACAGATACTATCCCGCTCAAGCAAATACATACTGAAGATCCTCTCCAGTAGCATAGTGTATCTCCATTCCCTGATCAGTTATATCTGTTCGGTTTTGCAAATTCCCTAATCACAATATCCCCTTTGTCTTAATTTTGTGATATGCTCCTCCAATATGGCTTCCAAATCTATCCCGTATTGCTCTTCAAGAACAAACATCATAGTTACGGCTGTCTGAGCCACGTCGACCAATTCTCGAGCCACCATCTGCATAGCTTCTTGTTCATCCAATCGTTTTCGCTCGCCGCTTAACCCCCTGAATTTACCTATGGCTTGAGCCAGCTCTCCGGATTCCTCCATGATCTTCAAGGCTGTACCTTCCAGGGAAGGACTTAAGCGGTTTAATCGAGGAAGGATTACTGTTTTGGAATTGAATATTCTTTCGGTCAGCTTTCTATTTGTGGTCATTCTCCACTGCCCCCCGCTTGAGAAATAACTTAGTCTAAATTTACTGCGAGTTATAACCTATGTCAATAAATAAATAAAATGCCGTATGGCGGGAAGGGTCCATCGCCATGACCCGAACCAGGATGTTCGAGGTCAGCACAAGACAAATTACAACAAATGGTCTATAATTAATATGTAAAATCAAGGTCATCAATTATAATGAGACGAGACTGAGACCAGGACTTGCATGTCCAAAGAGGGGGATTTTATGTTTACTCAAGCATATACACCTGAACAATCTGCCTTCGGCAAACTAGAAAACGGCCGTGACGTTCTTATTCTTTACGTCAAAGAATTTATGGAAGAGGTCAGAGCTGTCAATCAGTCTGGACTGTCAAGGTATACCTATGATTGGTTTGCAACTGAACATAAGGACGCCTACGTCCTTCAAGTAACCTGGGTAAATGACATCCACATTACTATCCGCTTTAACCATCAACACTTTGGACTTCTTGACCAATTACTTCAACCTCAAGATGTCATCCTGACGACAACCCCGATATCTGACCTTATAGAAGAAGCCCAAAAAAGTGACTATAACTTTCTTGAATTAAAAGATGTACTGACCTTTAGTAATTTAATTTTTACTGTTCCAAGTTCGGAGCAAAACTTAATGTAAAAAATAGAATTACTAACGAGGCCTACCTGATTTTTCGGGTGGGTTTTTTTCTACTCGCCTAATTGCTACTTTTTACAATTTGTTGGTAGGCAATATACGAATAAACTGCCGGGACAATTGAAATTACTGCGATAATAATCACGAAACCGATCCCGTTAAAATGTAGATCCAGGAAGGTTAACAATATATTGACTACACCGCCTAAGACCCATAAGGGTGCCGCCAGTCGGTGGGTTTTTCTCCACACTTCTTCATTGGCTAACGTCCAGGGTGTTTTTATGCCGACAAAATAATTGTGCTTAAATCGACCCATCACATTGCCGATGAGGATAAAGAGCAAGGAAACCATGATTTGAATCAAGATTGGTTTGTTTACGATAACCCCTGAAGCTATGAGAAAGGTCATTACCTCGATCCCAAGGAAAAATAAAATTAATATATACTTCAGGAATTGGTAAGTTGATCTAAAATCGGCATAATTCTTTCTTCTAGGGTCGATATAAGGGAGTACAAGAAACATTAAATACATCGCTAAACTTATCGCCGGCAATCCAAACGCACCAAACAATTTACTTCCATAACCGTTTACTTCTCCGCTCGCGTTCCAATGGATTGGAACCCTGTCAGGAAGCAAAGGATAAAAATATATTCCGAGCGCGAACCCTAAAAGTATCAAAATGATGATCAACCAGTCTTGCTTTAAAATACTACTTATCTTTGGCATTTTTGACATCTCCGAGTCCTCCTTCATTAACATGTGTTGCGTTAAAAAACCATTTAACTACCTCTTGGAATACTGTTGTGTTCAGCGAATAGTATATGTTTTGTCCCTTTCGTTCATCCGTTACCAGCATAGCTTGTTTCAAGACATTGAGATGGTGAGAAATACTTGGCTTGGTTATCTCAAATTGTTCCGCAATTTCGCCGGCTGTCAGATCCCGTTCTTTCAGTAATAATATTATCTTCCGCCTGGTCGGATCGGCAAGTGCTTTGAATGGCAAATTAAGCATAAAACGTTCTTCCTCCCCCCCATAATCGTGATTAGATATTAGATATTAGATATTTAGGCAACTATCTAATATCTAGTCATATTATATCCTCTTTTGCGGTCAAAATCAATAAGGTAGTTGTCTTGTCTCATTTTGCTGATTACTGAGGTCAAACTCATAGTTCACCTCGGTAGGCTGTTCCTGAACCGGCAGGTAACTTTTCTCCCGGAAAATCACATGATTATAGCGATCTATCAAGAGTACTGTGGAAGATCTGGTTCCATAATCAGTCCCGTGGATAAAGATTGAGGATAAGAATTTTTCTTTTTCTTGACTTATCCCGGTCTTTGGCAATTCATGATCTTGGGCAAGTTCTGCATCTGCTAATATTTCAAAGAGATATTGCGGTTCAATCACCATTCTATTTTTCAGGTAATTGGTTAAAGCTTGTTTGCTTTGCCGGACTTTCGGCCAAGGCGTATCTAGAAAATGATTACTCAGTCCATAAATCCCAGGTTTCAGTTCTAAAGCTTGCACAGATTGTTTGTTAAAGTAGAAGAGCTTTGCCGAGTCGCCAACCAAGAGATTAAACGGATTATAATAAGTCCGCTGCTTTGTAACCTCTGACATGTACTGTTCCGGAGATTCAGTGGAACATAGAAAGTTGCTCACTAACTTCCCTCGGGATTTAGGATCTGTAATCTTGGCCGAAGGATCCCGAAAGTTGGTTAAGGCTGCAAAACGACCGGAGCGCGTAATCCCCATCCAGGTTCCCAACATCTCCAAGTCTCTGCCTGCTAAAACCCAGGGGTGAGTCTCCCAGAAGTTGGCTGTTTCAGTCGGTCGATGATAGTATTCATCCCTATTAGCTGCAAATACCAAGCGATAGCGCGGATGGCAATCATAGGCAAAAAAAAACAAACACATAATTGCTTTCTCCTTTTTAGTATTCTTTCACCTTATGAAGTTGTGCATTATAAATCGGAACTTATTTTTTGTTATAGTAGCAATTGTCTATCATCTAAGGTCTTTTTCCTTTGCCGCCTTTCCTTATTTCCAGAAGATGACCGGCCGACTTGGGTACCAGCCCTTCCTGAGAAGCCCTACTTAGCAAGGATGCTACCGCCTGAAAACCTATCTCACCAATATTTTCAGTGAACTCGTTTACGTAAAGCTTGATGTGCGCTTGGGTTACTTCCCGGGACAACTCTTGGCTGTGATGCAGCACATACTCCTGCGATTCCTCAGGATGTGCCCAGGCATATTTGACCGATGCCTGAATCCAGCCTGTGATTGCCGCCAGATCCAGTGACCGTCGGGCGATAATCGCTCCCAGCGGGATTGGCAGATTAGTATCTTTCTCCCACCAACTGCCTAAGTCAGCCAAGAGGATTAGTCCATATGAAGGATAGGTGAAGCGTGCCTCGTGGATCACCAACCCGGCGTCAACCAAACCGTCCCGCACTGCCGGCATAATTTCCTGGAACGGCAGAACGACAATCTCGCCCACTCCCCCGGGCACATGTTGGGCTGCCCATAACCGAAAAAGCAAGTTGGCGGTAGATCGTTCACTCGGCACCGCTACCCGTCTACTTGATAGCCATGCCGGATTATTGTTACTATCTACTCTATTTGACGTCAGCACCAGTGGCCCGCAGCCTATACCCAAGGCGCCTCCGCAGGGCAGCAGGGCATACTCAGACAAGACCCACGGTAGTGCGGCGTACGAGATTTTGACTACATCCGGTCCGCCGGGGCCTGCTGCCAAAGTATTTGTAATGTCGATATCCGCGTAGCTTACGTCCAGCTGGGGTGCACCGGGTATTAGTCCATGTACCCAGGCGTGAAAAACAAACGTGTCATTGGGGCAAGGCGAGATAGTAATCTTCAAAATAACACCTCCGGTAATACTGCACCGGCAGCTTCCAGAACCTCCAGAGCCTCTTTGATGCGCCAGGCGGACCGCTCCAGCGGACCGACCAGGTTGGAGATAGCGCGAATCTCCAGAACTGGTAAAGCGCGATCCAGCGCCGCGCAGCCAACGCCATACCCCTCCATAGCTTCGGCTGTAGCTCCCGGTATCCTTGCGGCAAGTTCTTCGGCCCGCGCAGCCGAACCAGTAACAGTCGAGACGGTAAGCACGGGACCGGTATTAACGGGCAGCTTGGCCGTCAGCAGCGCCCCGGATAGTCGGTCCGTCAGGCCGGCGTCAATCTGAATCTGGGTAAAGCCGTAACCCAACTCCGCCAAACTGCGGAACCCTTTGGGATTCTCCGCTCCCAAGTCAGCGACGACGATCTCGTTTGCCACCACGAGTGACCCCACCTCAGCTCTACCCGGAAAGCCTCCGGCGATACCGGCGCTGATCACTAAACTATAATCGCCAGTCATCAAAGCCCTTGCGGTGTTCACTGCGGCAACAACCGAACCCACGCCCACCACCAAAACGTCAAACCTGGGATCGTAGCGCAGACCACGCAACACAGCATCCCTCTCGGCCGGAACAGCCGTCGTGATCACAATCTGTCTTTCCGGTTGCAGTCTGAAAGGAATGGAACCAGGTGGTTTTCTTAAGCTTTTTAAACATTGGGCTGCCGCTTCTCCCATTAAAGTATAACCCTCAATACTCGGATGGATTCCATCAACGAAAAGCTGCGGACCCTGACCGGCTCCAATCCGGTCCAAAAATGGGGAGTGAAAATCAACAACCATAATATTTAAAGCATCCGCATAGCCTTTTAACCAATTCCGATATTCACTCAGGAATTGTTCTTCCTCAATAAATAAGGACGGCGTAGGCAACCCAAAAATAGGAATAATTCCATGTTGCTTACATAATTCCACTATGGCAATAAAATTTGCGCTTACCCTTTTCAGATGGATTCTTTCACAAGCATCATTTGCCCCGCCCAGAATAATGACATGGGTCGGCGTATAAGCAAGTACATCCCGTCGAAACCGCTCCCTCATACCGCTCGTAGAATCCCCGCAGATTCCTTGGTTTAACACCGGACATTGTAATTCCTGGGCTAAATATTTCACCCAAGACTCCTGATTGGTAAAAGGATACCCTTCGGTAATTGAATCCCCCAGTGCAACTATTCTCATCTATTTTTCAACCGCCTTGTTTGCCACTTTCTCTCTCAAAGAGCAAAGTGTGACACCTTATTACAACATTTGTAGCTTAACTGAGAAATGGAAAGAGTGTGTGCTGAATATATCTGGTATATAATATTTAGAAAATACTGAGAGCAAAATGTACTGATATAAGTTCCAATTTATAATATAATGTACAACTCCATTATTCAACAAGTTGCTTAGTACGCGCTGTTACAAAGATAGATGAAGAAATTTTTTGGAACTTATAGCGAGCAAAAAGGAGTAGAAAATGAAACTTAAAGGCTTTATCTTTGATCTGGACGGGACATTAATTAATTCACTGCCCGTAGTTCGTACCAGCCTGAATACTACCCTGCTAAAATTCAGTGGGCGTGTTTACGACGACAAAGAAATGTCCGCTTTATTTGGGCCTTCCGAAGAAGGCGTCTTTCAAAAACTGTTCCCTGATTCATGGAGAGAGGCTCTGCAGTATTATCTAAATGAGTATGATCGAATTCATGAGCCCTATGCTAAGCCATTTCCAGGAGTCGTTCAGACCCTGACTCTGCTGCTTGAGCGAAAAATGAAGTTAGCCCTTGTCTCTGGCAAGGGCGCCCGAAGCATGGAAATCTCCTTAAGACATTCCGGTTTAAAACAGTTTTTTGAGGTGATAATTACCGGCTCCGAGCACCAAGCGAGTAAACCTGAACATATTAAACAAGTCCTGGCCCTTTGGAATTTCACCCCGAAAGAAGTCGTTTATGTCGGTGATATCGCCTATGATGTGCAAGCTGCTAAAGAAGCCGGTGTTTTACCGATTAGTGCGCTCTGGGCGGAAACCGCTCAGATTCCAAAAGTGTTAGCGATGCATCCGGCTTTCGCCTTTGAGAACGTGGAATCTTTTCGCGCATGGATCATGAAAACGGTGCAGTGATTGACCTGTCAGCTGAGTCCATCACCTCGTTCATACTGCCGCTGCGCAATCCCTGTAAATCCAAAGTAATATAGATAAACCCTAATTCTTTCAGTTTAGTGACCACCTCATCTAAAACCGGCCCGCTCAGCCTGGGGAAATCTTCCTTGGGCAGTTCCAAACGAGCTATAGTTTGATGATGACGGACTCTAACCTGTCGGAAATTATACTGTCTGAGAACGCTTTCAGCCAGCTCTACCTGTTTTAAACTTTCTAAAGTAATTTTCTGCCCATAGGGAATGCGGGATGCTAAACAAGCCAAAGAAGGTTTCGCCCAGTTCGATAACTCCAATTCTTTGGCTAACTGCCTAACCTCTTCTTTGCCGATACCTGCTTCTTCCAAAGGACTGCGCACGCCCATTTCCTTTCCTGCCAGTCTTCCCGGGCGATAATCCAAGCCATCATCCGCATTGGCTCCATCCAAAATACAAGCATAACCTCTCTCTTTGGCTAGAGAATTTAGTTTCTGAAACAGCTCCGTTTTGCAATAATAACAGCGTTGAATAGAGTTACCGGCAAATTCTTCGTTTCTTAATTCTTCCGTAGCTAATACAAAGTAATTAACGCCGATTTCCTGGGCAATTTGGACAGCTTCCTTTAATTCTGCTTGCGGATTAGTCTCCGATGAACCAATAACTGCCAGGCATTGCTTCGCTAAAATGTCAAAAGCTACTTTGACTAATAAACTGCTGTCTACCCCTCCGGAAAAGGCGATGACTGCTGAATCCAGCTGAAAAAGGTTCCGGCGCAAATTCTTTAATTTCTCACTTAAACGATTATCCACAGCATTTCCCTCTATTCACGCCAAAATTAGATGCCCCAATCAAACAAATTCCTGTGTGAATTCCTTAGTCTCATGGTCCTAAATTTTTTCCTATCTTAACGAACAAAATTGGTCATGATTCTTTTTTCTTCTTCCGGAAGGGGTATTTTACCCTTACTGGCATCAATGACTTTCATAAGCCAGGCCATTGCCCGAGCGTTTTTGCGGATGGTTTGCACACCTTCCCCATCCTGCAAGACCTCTCCTTTGTCGTGTCCATAAGCGACCGTCCAGTATTGTGACGGCGGAGTAATTGTTTGAGCAAGATTGAAGTAGTTATAGAGCTGATGATGCACATCCAACCCACCGGTACGACGCACTACCGCAAAGGCTGTCCCGACTTTGTACTTGAAATACTTCGAACTGCTGAAAAACGTCCTGTCTAAAAAAGATTTCATGGCACCGGGAATTCCGCCATAATAGGTAGGTGCACCCAAAATTAGGCCGTTGACCTCCCGCATTTTAGCTACAGTTTCATTTACCAAATCATCGTCGAAAACGCAATGGTTATTTTCAGAACCCCTACAATAGCCACAGCCGATGCAGCCGTGGATAGCTTGGTCACCAACCTGGATGATTTCCACTTCAATATCCTGATTGTTCAATTCCTCCGCCATGAGCTTCAAAGCTGCAGCGGTGTTTCCATCATTGTGTGGACTTCCGTTAATGGCAATTACTTTCATACTTGCACTCCTTTCGTTCAGTTCATCCGATCAACATGTATGCGAAACCTTCATCTTTAAACCCGATCGTGATTCCAAAGATCACTGAATGCTCGTCGTTAATGCTTAATCCTCTTTATATCATAAACCTTAATTAGTTATTTACAAAGAGGTAGTCTAAGATCACTATTACTCAGTCGGCTGCTTATCTCACCTGTTGCTAATGTTCAGGAATAACGAATTTCCCCCCTAAACTTCTTGGAAAAGAACTGTGGAAAGATATCTTTCTCCTGAATCCGCCAGGATAACAATATTGTACATTTTCCAAGTATGGCTTGGTTCACTACTGATTTATTTGTTCGCTGCATAAAATACTTGAATATCGCAGAGGGATAATATATATTTATATATGAGCAGCTGATCATTTGTTCAATCCACAGAGGGAGGTTTAATATGGTATTAGATTTTGATCGATGTGACCTTTTATGTATTCATGAAGATGCCGTCTCGGAAGTTCGTCAGCAGATGATCGGGGATGATGAAGCCCAATTTTTAGCGGATACCTTTAAGACTTTGTCCGACCCCACCCGGGTAAAAATGCTGTTTGCGCTGCTGAATCGAGAGTTGTGTGTTTGTGATCTGGCGGTAGTTATTGGGGTATCAGATTCGGCAGTCTCTCACCAGTTGAGAATGCTTAGAACTAATAAGCTGGTTAAGTTTAGACGGGACGGGAAAATAATGTATTATTCCCTCACCGATAGTCATATCAGCGCCCTATTTAAGCAGGCTATTGAATATATCGGACACACTAACCAATAAGCTGCTCAATTCCTTGAATTAGGCAGCAGATAATTAGTGAAATTAAGCAGGAGGTCTTCCCAATGATGATAGAAACAGAATTGCCGACACGACGGATCTCGGAGTTCAAAGTCCATGGCATTACCTGAATGGACTGCGCCGCCAAATTTGAAAAGGCGGTCTCACGGCTGCCGGGTGTGGCCAAGGCCAATTTAAATACGATAACGGGCAAGTTAGTGGTTGAAGGCACCGCAGACCTGGAAAGCATCAGGGAGTTGGGTAAGGAAGAGAATTACACTGTAAACAGTGAATACACCCAGCCATCAACGGAAGCTCCGCTCCAACAAATAGATTGGGAATTACGCAGGGCAATAATCTCAGGGATAACCTTGGCGATTGCCTTTATTATTGAAAAAATAGGGATGCCGACATTTGTTTTTCTACCCCTTTATGGATTAGCCATGCTGAGCGGCGGTTGGGGCAATTTCCGCAAAGCGGCCATGGCTCTGCCACGTCGTGATTTTAATATGAGTGTATTGATGAGTGTGGCCATTCTGGGCGCGGTATTGATTGGCAAATATGAAGAAGGATCGACTGTTGCGTTTTTGTATGCAATATCGGAGATGCTCGAAGCCTGGACTATGGATAAAGCTCGTCAGTCTATTTGCCGGTTGATGGATATTGCGCCCAAGATGGCAAGAATCAGACGTGGAAATGTCGAAGTTGAAATTCCCGTTGAAGAAATCATAACCGGTGATATCATGATTATCCGTCCCGGCGAGAAAATAGCCATGGATGGCGTGATCATAAAAGGAGCATCGGCAATCAATCAGGCCGCTATTACCGGGGAGTCTATTCCTGCAGAAAAGGGACCGGGCGCAGAGGTTTACGCCGGTACTTTAAATTCTTATGGTTCACTGGAAATTGAAGTTACCAAATTAGTGCGGGATACCACGATAGCCAGGATTATTCATATGGTTGAAGATGCCCAGAGTAAACGGGCGCCATCTCAGGCTTTTATCGAACGTTTTGCTGCGGTTTATACTCCGATTGTCCTGATTTTGGTTGTGGGCATTGTTTTAATACCACCTCTGTTTTTCGGCTATCCATGGGCGCCCTGGATCTACCGGGGCCTGGTCCTATTGGTTGTTGCTTGCCCTTGCGCTCTTGTCGTATCCACTCCGGTCGCAATTGTCAGTGCCATCAGCAACGCAGCCAAAAACGGCGTTTTAATCAAAGGCGGCATTTACCTGGAAGAAATGGGTTCTCTAAAGGCAATCGCCTTTGATAAAACAGGTACTTTAACAAGAGGCGAGCCGACTGTGACAGATGTTATCCCAATCGGCGCTTTGTCAGAAAGCACCCTTCTGGAAGTCGCGGCAAACCTTGAGGCTCTTTCCGAGCACCCATTGGCAGTCTCCATTATCAAGGCGGCAAAGTCCCGCGGCTTTGAGGTTACTCCGGCTGAAAACTTTAAGGAAATAACCGGACGCGGCGGTCAAGGAACCGTCGCCGGCCAAACTGTCTTTATCGGAAATTTACGTTTATTTCAGGAACAGTTAATTTCAACCGCCTCCATCGTTCAGCAAGTGGAGAAACTTCAACAAGAAGGAAAAACAGCCATGATCGTGGGAACCAAAGATAATTTCCTGGGGATTATTGCCGTTGCTGATCAAGTTCGCGAAGGGAGCGCGGCTGCAGTTGCCGCTTTAAAACGGGCAGGTTTAAACAAAACTATAATGTTGACCGGTGATAATGTCACGACGGCTGAAGCAATGGCTGCTCAGGTTGGGGTGGACGAATGCCGCGCTGATTTGTTGCCACAGGATAAAGTAACTGCCATCCAGGAATTATTAAAGGAATACGGAAAAGTGGCCATGATCGGCGATGGCATCAATGATGCCCCGGCCTTAGCCCTATCAACGGTTGGTATTGCAATGGGGGGTGCCGGGACAGATACAGCGCTTGAAACGGCGGATATAGCTTTAATGGCTGATGATCTATCCAAATTACCATTTACTGTGATTCTAAGCCGCAAAGCCATAAGCATTATTAAGCAAAACATTACTTTTTCACTCGTAATAAAAGCGGTGGCAATATTGGCAGTATTCCCCGGGTGGTTGACCTTGTGGCTGGCGATACTAGCCGACATGGGGGCATCCCTGATTGTAACATTGAACAGCTTGCGGCTTCTTGGGGTAAAACATGATTTAACTATGTAATAACGATGTAAAATAATAACCAAGTAAAATAAGACAAGTATATTAGGGGCATTAGACTATGGTAGTATAGGGTGCAAAAAAGGGCTTCCAAAGAATTCAAAGGATTACTGCAAAACCATATTTCCTATTTTCAAGGCTCCAAGATAAATGATGACGCTGATTATCAAGAAACACTTTAGAATTAGGCTGAAGATAGCTGCTAGTAATAAGACGGAAGATAGCCGCTATTTTGACAAAGGAGAAACTGCATGCTCAACCAATTTTCAAGAACCGAGTTGCTGTTTGGCAAAGAAGGAATGGACCGGCTCGCCAAAGCGCGTGTGGCTGTTTTCGGGCTGGGCGGCGTCGGCGGATTTACGGTGGAAGCACTTGCTCGCAGTGGTATCGGTATGTTGGATCTAATCGATGATGATCGAATCTGTCTGACAAACCTCAATCGCCAAATATTCGCAACCAGAAAAACAATAGGTCTCTACAAGGTCGATGTGGCAAAGGAGCGAATTTTAGAAATCAACCCCAACGCGGTTGTGAACACCTATAAGATATTCTATACCCCGGCAGCATCCGACCAGTTTGACTTTTCACAATATAACTATATCGTGGATGCTATCGATACGGTAACCGGAAAGGTGGAGCTGGTTTTAAAAGCGCAGGAGCTTGGCGTTCCGATTATCAGTTCTATGGGCGCCGGCAACAAGGTTGACCCCACCGCTTTTGAGGTGGCGGACATCTTTAAAACCTCTATTTGTCCGCTTGCAAGAGTAATGCGTCAGGAGCTCCGCAGGCGCGGTGTCAAAAGTCTGAAGGTTGTATACTCGAAAGAGCCGACACTTACGCCTATCGATGATCTGACCACCGGCTGCCAGGCAGATTATATTTGCCCTCCCGGTACGGCACGGAAATGCACTCAGCGCCGACAGGTTCCCGGCAGCAATGCTTTTGTCCCGTCAGTGGCCGGTCTGATTGCTGCCGGAGAAGTGATCAAGGATTTGTCGCATTTCGGCGAGGTTAACTGTTGATTAGATTTTTAGGCTTTTCGCTTTCTTCATCATTGTAGTTAGAACTACCTCCACATTTTCGGAAGGCAATTGCAACTTATGTAATTGTTCGATTTGCCATTCTCTTTCTTTAGCAACTGACCCACCTGCGTGCTTCACAGCTTTCAAAGCATATAATGGTCCTCCCAGTGAATGATCCGCCATATGTGCAGTAGCAACAGCGTGTCCAGTTGAACGGGCAACCGCTATTGAAATTGGATTAGAAGATTCTCTTGCCACAGCATGTGCGCTTACTGAAGCCTTCATCGCATCACCTACAGGTACATTTCCGTTTTCCCATTCTTTAGCAATCTGTAGAGCATGAATTAACCTCGCATCAATATCCCCGTCAATGAATGATAATACGTGTTCTGAACACTCCCTCGCCCATCTCATTAATTTGTAATGATTATCTTTGGTGAGTAGTCCCCCACGATGTACGGCAACAAATAGTTTGTCTCGCATTTGTTATCTCCTGATTTTAATTTATTTCATCAACTGCCCCAAAATACCTTTCCATCTTAGCTCCAAGCCATCACCCCTACCTTCGTTTGCAATCTTCTACGTAGTTAATAAAGATGTCTTCTATTTCACAAGCATTATTACAATGAAATTTCAGCTAATACCTGTTCCAACGTATCCAGGCTAACCGGCTTGGCTAAGTGCCTATCAAATCCGGCTTCCCTGGACTGTTCCAGATTCTCCGGCTGAGCAAAACCGGAAAGGGCAATGAGGAACGTATCCTTTAATTCCTGATCGTTACGTAAGCTTTTGGCCACTTCATAACCATTCATACCGGGAAGGCCGATATCACAGATTACTACATCCGGCATAAATTCTTTTGCTTGGGCTAAACCTTCATGCCCGCTAAAAGCAATTAAGACCTTATGTCCAAAATAGCTAAGCAATGAAGATAAGATCTCGGCAATATCCGGGATATCATCAATAACCAGGATTTTGAATGAACATGCAGTTTTTCCTTTTCGCTTATCCTCCTGTTTCTCTTTATCTGAGCTTATGACAGGCAGACGAATGGTGAATTTTGTCCCACTGCCTAATCCTTTACTATGGCCGGTCACATTACCGCCATGCAGTTCCACCATTCCTTTGACAATAGCCAAACCCAAGCCAAGACCACCCTGTGTTCGGACGAGAGAACTGTCTATCTGTATAAAAGGTTCGAACAAATCAGACAGCAGTTCAGTTTTAATGCCAAGGCCGGTATCCATTATCGTAACTACCGCTTCCTGCGTTTTCTGATCCATGGACACTGTTACCAGGGTTTTGTCGCCTTTTTCCGTAAACTTGACGGCATTATGCAACAGGTTACCTATGACCTGGATCAGGCGTGCCCGGTCGGCTTCAAGATATATGGGGTCTGAGCCTATTTTTCTTTCCAGCGCAACTTCTTTTTCCGCAAATTGCTCCTGATAATCCTCCAGAGCCTTTTGCACCAGCTGATTGAGTTCAATATTTTCTTTCTTGAGGATAATCTTGTTTTGCGTAATGCGGGTAACATCCAAAAGATCATCTACCAGGCGGGTTAGCTGTTCCCCTTGGCGCATAGCAATTTCCCGGGCCTTTCGGGCCTGTTCCCCAGCGGGAGGTACGCGGTCCAAAAGAGTAAGACTCATTATAATCGAGGCCAGAGGATTCCTGAGCTCGTGAGAAAGCATGTTCAGGAAAACGTTTTTGTTTTGATCAGCTTTTTTTAGTACCATGACAAGCGCCCGCGCCTTTTCTTCGCTTTCTTTCAGTGCCTCCTCAGTCCGTTTGCTCGCGGTGATGTCGCGCGCCACGCCTATGATACCTTTAACATTTCCTTGCGCATCGTACCACGGTGTTTTGGTGGAAAGATATATTTTCGTATCCCCATTTAAAAATACGCTCTCTTCTACCACCTCGGCCCTGTCCGAATCCATTATTCGCCTGTCGTTCTCGATTATTGCCCGGGCAGTTTCAGAATCGGAATAATGGGAATAGTCGTCCTGACCGATCATCTCCTCGACCGTCTTGCCGGTGACGGCTGCCGTAGCCGAGTTGCAGATCAGTATTTTGCCGCCGGTGAATGCTGAGAACAGCGGCAAGAATCCCGTTCTTGAGCAGCGGAACGCCCACGAAGGCGGGCGGTCCTAACGCTCTGAACGCAGCTTTCCGGGTTTCGTCGATGCGCGGATCATTCTCCGCGTCGTCTACGGCAACGGTTTGTGCCCTCCTATATGCTTCGAGGAAAGCCGGGCTATATTCGGTCACGCGGAAGCGGGGCAGCATCCCGATGGGATCGACCGAATAGCCGCAGCCGGTTGTCATATAGTCGAGGTCGTCGCGATCCGATTCCCAATAGTAAGCGCGGCTGGCACCCAGATGCTCGCCAAGGATTCGCATGGCTGTTTCCTGGATTTCGAGCGGGTCTGCCAGCGGACGCAGCGCGTCGCTGAGTTTCAACAGGAACGCCTGCCGCTCCTCGCTTACGCGCAGCGCCTCCTCGATCTGCTTGCGCCCGGTAATATCATGGCTAATGACCGTCGCTCCCTGTGGTTTTCCATTTTCATCAAATGTAAATGTTACATCCAAAGAGGCGTAGATTTCCCGTCCGTCTTTGGCCTTAACAATATATTCGACAAATCGGTCCGGTTTTTCTCCCTTTAACCATTGACTAATCCTGCCCTGAAAAGTTACCTTGCTTTGGTCATTCAAAATATCAAAGGGACTCATCTCCAGCAATTTTTCCTTGCTATATCCTGTTAATTGGCACATCGCATCATTGACAGATAATAATCGTTTACTTCGAAAATCTACTTCGCTAATGCCTGCCGGGGCATATTTTACCAGTTCCCGGTATTTCCTTTCGCTTTCCACCAGCGCTGCTTCCGTTTTCTTCCGCTCAGTAATATCCCAAAAGGAAGTAACCGTCCCCTTGAATTCCCCCTGTAAATTTTTTATAGCCTTTGACTGGATATTAACGATTTTTTTAGACCCGTCTTTACATTTTAATATTAATTCGCCTGTGTATATTTCTTCCTGAAGTATTTCGCCTGATATTTTATCCCATTTTGGATTTTCGATAATTTTTTCGAACAGCGCTTGCGTCGGCTGCCCTATTACCTCATAAGCAGCCCAGCCTAAAATCCTTTCGGCCGTTTTATTCCAATAGGTTATAACTTTATGTTCATCTCTGACAATAATGGCGTCATTTACTTGAGCTAGCAGCTGCCCCTGAAAAGCAAGCTTGTTTTCGGCTTCCTTCTGCTCACTGATATCCTGCCAATAGACAGAGATGCCTTCCGCCGAAGGAAAGGCGATGATATTATACCAGCTGCCGGTAAGCAGGCCTTGCATCTCGATACGCTGCGCCGCTTGGAGTTCCATGGCTTGACGGTAGACTTTTTCCAGATTGGTACCGATAATTTCAGGTGATACTTCCCAGATAACCTTGTCCACCAATTCCTTGGGTTCCAAGCCGAAGATATGCGCAGCCTTCCGGTTAATGCAGCGAAAACGCCATTTATGATCTATAGTGAAAAAGCCGTCTTCCATTGTGTCGAGGATTTGCTCTTTCTGGTTGTCTGTTTGCATCAAGGGACACCTCCAACTGCCATCTTTAGGTGAAACATGCTTAATATTCCCAGTTTTCTCCATATCTGCATATCTAATTATGCCACAGTCTTTACTATCTGTCTTTAGGGATAATGTCGAACTTTGGAAGATTGTAAACGGCAAGCAGCAACACCTATTGAATGAAATTCTCTGACAAAGGATATATTAAACTCACAATTATTATAGAGGGATTATACGCCTATTAGGGGGTTTATACGCCCCGGAAAGTACATCAGCGTTGCCAGTGAAGTGAAAATAATCCTGAAAGGGTAATTCTAATGATTTTGCTGTTAGCGTGCCTTTTTGTTCTCGCCTGCTACAAATGGGGAGACTGTAAAAATTGGCGGTCTTATTATCCGACAATGCTCTTTCTAATCGCTGGTGATCTTCTCTATCTTTATGTCTCTTCTGCAAAACCACTATGGCACTATACCGCAAAATTATTTTCCAGCACTCTAACTACTTTGATAGTTGCGCTGATAATCTACCCTTGCACAGTTCTGCTATTTATTCCGACTTTCAATCAATTAAGGTCTTGGGGGAAGAAGATCGTTTACATCGTGATCTGGGTGGGTCTTTATTTTGGCTTAGAGTTGCTTGCGCTCAAATATGACTATATGCAGCACTATAATGGCTGGAACCTGGGGTATTCTCTTATCTTTGACTGTCTGTTATTCCCTCTGCTGATTATCCATCAGAAACGAGCCCCGGTGGCATGGTTGTTGGCCGGCTTTATAGGAGTTGGCATAACCTTTTACTTTAAGCTGCCTGCACCATATTAGCTTAATATAAGCGCACCATTTACATAACGACTGATAATATCACAAAGCGTGGTTAAAATAATTATACTAGTAGTTTTTGAAAAAACTTATATTGGAGGTAAATATGGAAACTCAGCAACAGGACTTTAATCAGATTAAACAGCAGCCCATTCCTTATGGCCCTGCCCAAGCTCCCAGTGACGAGAGACTCTCCGCTTTTGAACAAGGCCAGCTCTGGGAAGGGTATATGGCGGACAGTTCCGCCAAATGTCTGCTCCAATATTTTGTCTCTTCCGCCCAGGATCCGGAAATCCGCGCTGTCCTGGAATATGCTTTAAGTTTATCGCTAAATCATCTTAACGCATATACGCAAATGTTTAATTCCGTAGGTTTCCCGATTCCCCATGGTTTTACCGATGCAGATGTTGAGCCAAATGCCAAAAGGTTGTTTTCCGATCAATTTATGCTCGCCTATCTTAGATACATCAACAGGTACGGAGCCATAAAATACTTTAATACATTTGTCGGCTCGACCCGCCCGGATGTGCGGCAATTTGCCACTCAATGTATTGATGAGGTTCAGGATTTGCATAAAAAGACAGACGAAATTCTCCTTAAGAAAGGCTTCTTCTCTGAGGAGGCCCATATCCCTATACCGGATAGAATCGATTATATTCATTCAGACCGAAGCTTATACAAGGGTCTATTTGGTGATAAACGAGCGATCAACGGTTTGGAAATCGCCCAGGTATTCAACAGCCTGGAAGCTAAGCTGCTGGAAAGACCCATAGTAATTGGATTTATGCAGGCAGTCCAATCCCAGAAAGTCAAGGATTTATTAAACCAATGTAAGAAAACCATGGACAAGCAAATCCACCGTTGGACGCAAATATTACGTGATGAAGATTTACCCCTGCCGCTGAGCTTAATTCATGAGTTGACGGATTCCTCAGAATCACCCTTTTCCGATAAATTAATGACGTTTCATGTCCTGACAGTTATCGGTTATACGCTTACCGATTATGGCATAGCTATTGCCAGTTGCACGCGCGCCGATATTGTAACCGCCATGCACAAGTCTCTTGCCGAAAATGCCGCCTGGGCGAAAGACGTTATGGAATTGATGATGCATAATGGCTGGATGGAAAAAATTCCTCATGCCGCCGATCGCAAAGAGATTCGAGGATTTAAGCACTAGCCTGGGTTCTAACTAAGGAAATAATTTAAATGGAGGTTAACATGGAAAACGTTCAACCTGGAACTCCTCATATCACTGAACAACCCATCCCTTTTAATGCCATTAAAGACAGTCCGAATGATGAACGGTTAAGCGCTGCCGAGATGGGGCACCTGTGGGAGATGTATTTATATAATGCAGCCGCCAAATGCCAGTTGCAATATTTTACAGCCAAAACCCAAGACCCCGAAATTTATGGCGTATTAGACTTTGCCCTGCAAATAATGAATACCCGTTTAAATAAGCTTACTCAGATTTTTAACACGGTTGGCTTCCCTATTCCCCAAGCCTTCAATGATGAGGATGTGGAACCGAACGCCAGGCGGCTTTTTTCCGATGGGTTCATGTTAGTCTATATCCAGGGATTAGTTAATTTTGAATTGGTCGAATCCTTGATGGGCTCAACCAGGGCAGTTCGAACAGATGTAAAAGAATACTACAATGCTTGTATCGATGAGACTCAAGACCTATTTAACAGAGCCGGCGAAACGCTATTACGTAAGGGTTTATGGTTTAAACCACCCAATATCCCGGTGCCGGATCGGGTGGAATATATTCATCAAGACACCTTTTTTGCCGGGTTAATCGGGGACAAACGGCCAATGAATGCCTTGGAAATCTTTCACGTTCATACCAGGCTGCAAACCAAAATGATTGAGAGAGCATTAATTTTGGGCTTTTCCCAGGTAGTGCAGTCCCAAAAAGTGCTCGCTTTCTTGTCCGAAGGAAAACAGCTTGTCGACAAGCAAGTTGAGGGATGGAGTAAAATTCTGCAAGATGAAGACTTACCGCTCCCTGTCACCTGGGAACATGAGATCACAGATTGTGCGGAATCTCCATTTACCGATAAGTTAATAATGTTTGCCATTCTGACGATGATGCGAAACAGTGTGACCATGCTGGGGATTTCCCTGGCCAATTGCGTACGGGCGGATATAGTAACCGCATTTGCTGGTACAATTATCGCTCTCCAGGCCTATGCCAAAGACGCTCTGGATCTTATGATTAGCAGCGGCTGGCTGGAAAAGATCCCCCAAGCTGCCGATAGGCTGGAAATCATCAATCAAAGTCATTAGTTTAATGATTAATTCCGGCGGCAACCGAATAAGCGCGGCTATTTATCGACCTTTCCTACAAACTCAAGTCCCATTAAGCAAGATGCAAGATTTGGTTATTTTCGGACGCACTAAAACATATAAGGGCAAAAGGAAAAAGGGGCTACTGCCTCAAAGCCTTTGATATCAGGCTATTCAGCTCTATTGTCAGCCCCCACGCATATCATATGCGTGGGAGCTGAATATTTACTACAGCCAGTTCTGGTTTTTATAGTAGTTCTTGCTTTTTTACCAAATCAAAGAACTAAGAGTAATAGTGGTATACTGTTTAGGTTAGTGTTTTAAGCCTTTACGATCAACGGCAAGTGGTATCTCTTCCATCCAACCGTTGGCTATCATTAAGTCAAGTCCGTCCTTTCCGTATGACGACAGGTTTAATTCAACCTTGGCAAAAGCAGTAACCAGGTCTGTTCTATTACAATTGGCCAGAGCAAAACCATTGGCGTATACTGAATAGGCAATATTTAACACCGTTCGAAATAGCATTAACTTATCTGAGAAGGGAGACTCCGAGGAATCCGTTACCTCACTTTTCCAACTCATTGGAAGTATCATATCTTCCTTGTTCAGGACTTTACTCCATTTTTCTATCTCTTTGTCAAAGATGTTCAGTCCTCTTGAAAAATAGGCCTTGATTTTTGGATCTTTAACAACTTGGGTAAATCCCAGTTGGATGGCATTTTCAACAAGCTTATTTTCAAGACGTTTAAACACTTGTGTAAGTTCCAATATATTTATTGGACGTTCACTCCCAAATAAATTTCCATACCATGAATTATCAGCAATATACTTCACCCTGTCCGGTACTGGAGTATAAGGAGGCCTTACGTTAATGCCTTTTTTTGTCAAAAGGTCTTCTGCTTTATTTAAAAGGTTCTGTTCCTGCACTAAAGCATCGTTAAAAAAGTCTCTCACATCGGGTCTGGTGGCTAACGGTAAGGCATGAGCTAATTGAACCAATCTAAATCTAATTATTGCTCTGTGAAATGATAACATTAAGCTATCCGAATACAAACGTTTCGCATTTATTTTTACATCCTCATCCGTAAACCCATGGGGAACGGGAAAGCCGACGGAATTAAAAAGGGTAGTTATGGTACTCTGCTGTGGAAGTATTATATTAAGAGCGTCGTTCATCATAGCTTTAATCTCAGGATCTTGGGCTTTTGCCACAAAGTATTGAAGAATACATTTCATAGAACTATTAGCTTGATGATCAACCTCAGTTGGCTCATTTCCCAGGAGGAAAGCCTCTCGTCGTAAGGAACGCTTTTGCTTAAAATTGGAGCAGGGGCGTTTTCCTCTTGAAACCCCTGTGCAATAGGATTTAATGTATTAGCTTGGGCATTATCTTGAGTTGTCTGCATATTGTATAACCCCCGCCAGCATTTTATCGTTAATTTATTATGAGCAAAGGGATATTAGATTATACCGGAAAGATAAATTTGAGAACCCAAAAAGCCATATTCATAGCAGACACTCTCGGAAGACATTCATAAATGAAATGATTCATAACAGCATAATAACTGATCAAAATAATGCCCCGGGGCTTCTAAGCCGCGGGGCTATTGTATTTGTTCAAGGTTGCCTCAATATGTTAAATATCTTCTAATTGCTGTTGATTGGACCAATAGCGGGAGTTTTTGCCCATACCCAGGGCCGACTCCGACCAGCGGGCTTGCAGCTACTTTCTTGTAATGATCGTAGCAGCTTTTAATTTATCCAAATTCCTTAACCTGGGAATAATTACTTTATGAATATCACATTCAGCTATTCCTTTGTTAACAGTTTATTACGATAATTCTCAATAGCCTTATGAAGTGCATCCGCAGCCAAGTTGGAACAGTGCATTTTCTCCGGCGGAAGCCCTCCTAAAGCCTCGGCTACTGCCGCATTTGAGATTACCAGAGCTTCCTCGATGGTTTTTCCTTTGACCATTTCCGTGACCATACTGCTGGTGGCGACGGCTGCACCGCAGCCAAACGTTTTGAACTTGACATCTTTAATGGTGTCTCCCTCAATATCTAAATAAATACGCATAATGTCTCCGCACTTGGCATTTCCTACTTCACCAATGCCATCTGCATTTGCAATTTCACCCACATTACGCGGATTTGTAAAATGATCCATCACTTTTTCTGTATACATCTTATAGTCCACTCCCTTTTATTGCACTTGATTAAGCTGAATAATTTGATCATAAAGCGGGGACATCATGCGCAAACGCTCTACTATCTTCGGTAATTGTTCCAGAACATAGTCAATCTCTTCTTCCGTGTTTTGCCGACCTAACGTAAAGCGCAGGGAACCGTGGGCGATCTCATGGGCCAGTCCCATAGCAAGCAAAACATGAGAGGGATCAAGCGAACCGGATGTGCAAGCTGATCCGCTGGAAGCGGCAATCCCCAGCATATCCAGGGAAAGTAACAAGGACTCCCCTTCGATAAACCGAATACTGACATTGACATTGTTGGACAAGCGCTTTTCTCCGAGGGGTCCATTGACTTTCACGTATTCAATGCGCTCAAGGATTCCGTTCATAAGTTTGTCGCGCAGTTTCGTTTGCGGCTTGGCTTCTTCGACCATCCGCTTGCCGATCAGTTCGCAGGCTTTACCAAACCCGATGATTCCCGGCGTGTTTTCCGTCCCCGAACGGCGCCTCTTTTCTTGGCTTCCCCCATGAACCAAAGGCACAAGGCGTACCCCTTTGCGAATATAAAGAGCACCAATCCCTTTTGGTCCGTAAATTTTATGACTGGACACCGTCAGCAGGTCAATATTCATTTCCTGGAGATTAATAGGTATTTTTCCAAGGGACTGAACTGCATCAACATGAAATGTAATGCCAAGTTCCTTCGCCAAGTTACCTATCTCAACAATCGGTTGGATTGCTCCAACTTCGTTATTGGCATGCATCACACTAATTAAGATCGTATCCGGCCGCACGGCCTGGCGAATGTCATCCACCGAGACAATCCCCTCTGAGTCAACCGGGATAACGGTCAGCTCAAATCCGTTTTTCGCTAAGTATTCACAGGTTTCGAGAACTGCATGGTGTTCAATGGCGGATGTGATAAGATGCTTCCCCTTTTTACGCATCGCTTCGGCTATGCCCAGAATTGCAAGATTATCCGCTTCCGTTCCGCCGCTGGTAAAGGTTACTTCCGGAGGGGTAGCTCCGATCAGCTCCGCCACTTGGCGCCTGGCTTCCTCCAAAGCTTGTTTAGCCTCTCTGCCGAAACCGTGAACACTTGAAGGATTACCATATTTTTCGGTATAATATGTAGTCATTATAGCAGCAACTTCCTGATCAACTGGAGTCGTTGCACTGTGGTCTAAATAAATACGCCTCATTGGACTCCCTCCCCAGTACCCATTTAAATGAAAATAATTAGTCTATATAGTACATATTAAAATTTTCGTCCGTTTCGCGCTTATTGGCATCTTCAAGCAGCGTTTCAAGTGTGATGGCATCGAGAACTTCGGCGATGGAGTCGCGGACTTTCTCCCAGATTGTCCGGGTCATGCAATATTCTGCTTTAGCGCAACATTCAGGGTTCTCCTCGGATACACAATCGGCAGGAGCTATGGGCCCTTCCAACACGCGAATGATATCCCCAATTCTTATCATACCCGGTTCTCGGCCCAATAAATAGCCGCCCTGCGCCCCACGAACACTCTTGACGAGACCGGCTTTACGTAAACCGGAAACAAGTTGCTCCAGATAATGTTCAGAAATGCCCTGTCTCTCTGCTATACTTTTCAAAGAAGTCGGGCCTTCATCCATATGCTGGGCTAAATCGAACATGGCTCTAACCCCATACCGACCTTTGGTTGAGAGTTTCATTACCCTCACCTCCTCTTTTCCAAGGTTATACCCTACTATTTATATGTTTATACTTATTTTTTGTTTATATCTTATAAAAACGCTTGGGATTTGTCAAGAGGATACAAGACTCAAAACAAACCTCTGGGATTCTCTGGTCAAATACTATGCCAAGTTGCAATGACACTAATTCTTTAGAAAAAAAACCCGCCTGAGGCGGTAAAATAGATAAAATATATAAGTCTAATTAGTTTAGTCTCTTGCTTGTTCACCATTTTTCCAATTTCCTTCGTAAAATAACTTGCCATCCCGCAAATAAGCCTTGCCAAAACCGTCCCTGTAGCCATTCTTATACTCGCCTTCGAATCTGAGAATGCCGTTATTATAAAACTCTTGGCCCATGCCGTGCATTTTCCCATCTTTCCATTCACCGTTATACGTCTTTCCGGAGGGGAAAGTAGCTTTGCCCCAGCCATTAGGTTTGCCCCCTTCGGTTTGACCAAAATAGTCGGCGGTAATATCCCATGAAATGGCAAATCCTTTTATTTCGACGTCTTCCATATGATTTGTCCCCCTCTTCTATTTTAGATATTAATTTCCTCTGTTATAGATGATAACGGAAAGATATACCATTCCTATGACATTTTTCTTTTATTATGGAGCTATTTTTTGCAAGGGCGAATAACCTTTCTGTTTATGTAGTACCTCATCACTGGTGAACTTGTCCTGACTATGGTATTCTTTAATATGTATAAGTACGAAGGAGGAATCGACATGCTTGATTTGCAGAATGTGTCTCTGGAACTGGAAGGAAAAAAAGGTGTTGAGATTCTAAAGAACATAAATTTAACCTTTTATGATAAAAAGATCTATGTTGTCACGGGTCCTAATGGCGGAGGAAAATCGTCTCTGGCTAAAATCATCATGGGAGCCTATAATCCTACCCGCGGTAAAATCCTGCTCGACGGACAAGATATTACGCAAATGACAATTGCTGAGCGAGCTCGCCTGGGCATAGGGTATGCTTTTCAGAGTCCTCCACGCTTTAAAGGCATCAAAGTCAAGGATCTTCTCAATATGGCTGCCTCACATAATCCTGAAAAAGTTAATATTTGCGATCTCCTTTATCATGTCGGATTGTGTGCCCAAGACTATCTCGAACGGGACGTTGATTCCAGTCTCTCAGGGGGAGAAATGAAGAGGATCGAGATTGCAACCGTGCTTGCCCGGAATCTAAGGATTGCAATTTTTGATGAACCGGAAGCAGGAATTGATTTATGGAGCTTTCAAAAGCTTGCGGAAACATTTATCAATATCCACATGCAATATGATACCACGATCGTCATCATTTCCCATCAAGAACGCATTATGGAACTGGCGGATGAAATTATTTTAATGTCCAACGGGATGATCAGCGCACAATCCGAAAGGGATATCATTCTTGCTGGAATCTTGAATAACGATTCTTGTTTGTGTAGTACAAAATGTGAGAAGGGGGTTGGTCAAAATGTTGAATGCGTTGGATAAACTGATGCTGGAGAAAGTGGCCGATCTTCATGAAATACCCCAAGGAGCTTTCAATATCCGAAAAAATGGCCGGGGGGTACAGCGAAATACGACCGCCAATATCGATATCGTCGCCAAACAGCATAAGTCGGGTATTGATGTGATTATTAAGCCCTATACCAAAGGCGAAAGCGTTCATATTCCAGTTATTCTGACGGAAGAAAACCTCAATGACGTTGTCTATAATACGTTTGAAGTTGGAGAATACTCAGACGTGGAAATCATAGCGGGATGTGGCATCCATAATTGCGGAAGCCACAAATCCCAGCATGACGGAATACACACCTTTTATGTTAGAAAAGGTGCCAAAGTCAAGTATGTCGAAAAACACTATGGTCAGGGTGAAGGAACAGGACATCGGGTATTAAATCCCAAGACGGTTATTGAGGCGGAAGCAGGGGCAGTTATCGAACTCGAACTGATTCAAATCAAGGGAGTTGACCGCACTAAAAGAGAGACTGACATCCGACTTATGGATAATGCCAAGCTTGTGGTCACAGAACGTCTCTTAACCAACCTGGATCAAGAAGCGGAATCCAGGATCAATGTTGAACTATTTGGTGCAGCTTCTTCAGCCCAGATTATTTCACGGTCCGTTGCTCAGGACAATTCCAAGCAAGTATTCTATTTTGATTTAGCCGGGAAAAACAAATGCCGGGGGCATATCCAATGCGACGCTATTATTATGCATAATGCCGTCGTTCTTTCCACCCCGAGGATTTCTGCCTATCATAGTGAAGCACAACTTGTTCATGAGGCTGCTATTGGGAGAATTGAATCTGAGCAGTTAATTAAACTAATGTCCATGGGATTTTCGGAGAAGGAAGCAGAGGATACAATCCTCAATGGTTTTCTTAAATAGAGTGAATTATTGCTTGGGGTGGCTGCTCTAACCAACCATTCTTGATATTGATTTTAATACCGTCAGCCCCATATTTGCCAATCTCTATAATGAGTTTAATAAACCTGGCTACAATATCACGCCTGATATCTAAGGCCATACCAACACCGTAAAATCCCATTCCGCCCTCATTAGCATACATTACTATGGTTATCATGAGTTTATCTGAAAATGGTGCGATTGTTACTCAGCGTCGAAGATGCAATAGACATAATGAGTTAATTGTAAAAAAGTATCCCGCATCCTAAAAAGAAGGGTGCGGGATTTCAATTAATCTATCAGTTTTGTGGCCTTGTCTTTCAGTTCTTTGGCTTTCTCTTCAGCCATGTCCTTCATATCCTCAGCCTTGTCTTTCAGTTCTTTGGCTTTCTCTTCAGCCATGTCCTTCATATCCTCAGCTTTGTCTATCAGTTCTTTGGCTTTCTCTTCAGCCATGTCCTTCATATCCTCAGCCTTGTCTTTCAGTTCTTTGGCTTTCTCTTCAGCCATGTCCTTCATATCCTCAGCTTTGTCTTTCAGCTCTTTGGCTTTCTCTTCGGCCTTATCTATCAGTTTTTCCGTCTTTTTCTTAGTTTCATCGAGTGTTTCCATAGCAGAGTCAAATACCTTGCCAACTCTATCCTTCAAACTTCCCATCCTAATACCTCCTCCTTCCATCATCTTACTGGTGATACTTCTTAACATCTCATTATAACATGAGATGTTGACAGGAATGGCAAACCTCCTCAAAGCCTTTAAAATTATTTCATTCCTATCTAATTGCTTCATCAAGAATAAATGTATCCATTAGCTTGTAACCTTTTTCAACATATATCCCTGTTTGAGAAGCACTTTTTTCATTAAAAACAGCTTGTTTTCCCGTATGTTTTGTACTGTCATATATGACAAATGGTACCGGGTCTAAAGTATGAGTTCTAAGACATATCGGTGTTGGATGGTCTGGTAAAACCATTAATTTGAAGTCCTGCCCCTTTAGCCCTTCTAATAATGTGCCTACAATTTCCTTATCTATTAGTTCGATGGATAGTACTTTATTTTCGAGCTCAGCTCTATGCCCACATTCATCTGGCGCTTCTATATGAATATAAACAAAATCCTGTCCCTTCTCTAACTCTTCAAGCGCAGCTTTTGCTTTCCCCACATAATTTGTATGCACGTTACCTGTTGCACCTTCAACCTCAATTATATTCATTCCCGAACATATACCAATTCCCTTAATTAAATCCACTGCCGAAATAATTGAGCCTTTGGTATTGTACTTTTCCAGAAAACTTGATAGGGCAGGTTTATGACCTTCACCCCACAGCCAGATTGAATTTGCAGGCCTAAGCCCTCTTTCTTTTCTGTTAATATTTATAGGATGATCCTTTAAAAACTCGTAGCTTTTCTTCATCATATCCAAAAGTACGGCGCTGTCTCCCCCAGTTGGCAGGTATTCGCTGATCTTTCTGGTTAAAATATCATGCGGCGGAATGAGTTTATAATCCTTAGGTGCATTGTGCCACACTAAAATATGTCGATAGCTTATTCCTGGATAAAATTCCAAAGCTTTAGTTTTAAAATGTTCATTAACAGCTATTATTAATTCAGTAGCTTCCACCGTAGTTATTTCATCTGCGCTGTGGTCTAAGATGACTTTTTCTTCATAAGGTTCCTCTTCCGTAAGGGTAACTACATTACACCTAAAAGTAATATCTGTTAGTTCCAGTGGAATCCCAATACTTGCAGCCTCAAAAGGAGATCTTCCACTATAATATTTTTCCGGGTCATAGCCTAAAACTGAGAGATTTGCAGTATCACTTCCCGGTAAAAGGGTATCCGGAATGGTCTTGACCATTCCCATTTTTCCATTAGCGGCAAAGAAATCAAAATTGGGAGTTTTTGCATATTCTAATGGGGTTTTATGATCTAGTTTATCAATTGGATAGTCAGCCATTCCGTCGGCTAAAACTACTATATATTTCATTATCTCTACCCCCTCCAAGCTTTCTGCCCTACTAATATTTCTCTAACTGCTAACACCTTCTAATTTCATCGCCATCCGCAGCATCGTGAATCCCCCGATCTTCTGTATTTTACTATATCATACCCCCTGCTTTCTCACAAACGATTGAGATACTCAGATCACTTATTGCTTTATTACAACCTATATCTCAAAAAGAATTAAGCCCTGTCCTAAGACGGGGCTTATAAAGAAGAATACACAGTGAATAAAGATCATGCGTCCCCCATGAGAGTCATATTATCACGATGAACCACTTCTTCTCCTTCAAAATCAGGAATAAGTTGGAGTATTATTTCAGAATGCCACCCTTTAACCTGCTGCACCTCATCACTGCTCAACTCAACGACTCCCCTGGCAATTTCTTCCCCCAGCAGGTTGACAATACGCACGATTTCTTTACGCTCCCAGGTCCCATCAGTCGTTATAATCCCTTTGGCCAGTAAACTCTTACCCTCTTCCACAAGAGCCTTAGCTGCACCGTCATCAACTTGTATGCTACCTTCAGATAAACCTGCATAAGCGATCCAACGTTTCCGCCCCGTAAGACGATGCTTTGCCGGCGGAAAATAAGTCCCCTTTGTCTCCTGACCCTCAGTAAGGTTCAGAAGTTCTCTGATCCGCGTAAAATTCAAAAGGAGCATCCCAATCCCAAAACGTGTGGCAATTTTTGCCGCTCTGAGTTTTGTGACCATTCCTCCGGTACCCATGGTCGTTCCTGCCCCGCTCGCCATACACTCTACCGCGGATACTTCAGCAACTTCTTTAATCAGTTGAGCCAAAGGATCTATTTTCGGATTAGTCGAATACAAGCCATCAACATCTGTCAGAATTACTAATAAATCCGCTCTAATGAGCCCTGCCACCAAGGCGGAAAGGGTATCATTGTCCCCAAAACAGAGTTCATCCACCGCAACTGTGTCGTTTTCATTAATAATAGGAACGACTTGTAAGCGGATTAATTTTTCCAGCGTATTTTGGGCGTTTCGATAGCGAGACGCTTCCGCTAAATCGATACGAGACAATAAAACTTGAGCCCCCACTAAACCATACAGTTCCAGATTTCGGGCATACCTTTCGATAAGCACACCTTGTCCGACGGCTGCAACCGCTTGTTTGCCCGCAAGATCCTGAGGACGCACTTGTAGTCCCAGTTGCCCCATACCAGCTGCTACTGCCCCGGAGGTAACGATAACGCACTCGACCCGTTTTTCCTTTAGTGCGGCGATCACAGCCACTATTTCGGCGATGGCATGATCGTCCAACCCGCCTTGAGGATGATTTAAGCTGCTGCTTCCGATTTTAATAACTACTCTCCGAACGTCAAGCAATGTCACACGGAATACTCTCCTTCCATATCCTCTGCGCGCCGGGCACAGGCCTGTGCTGCTTTCATCACAATCCGAGGCAAGTCATCGTCTTTAAAAACACCTAACGCTGCAAAAGTCGTCCCATTCGGGGAGGTTACTTGCTCCCGCAATTCTCCGGGTGTCTTCTTACTTTCAGTCACCATTTTAGCTGCCCCAACGAGGGTTTCGCAGGCTAACAGCTCAGCTTCCTCTTCACTTAAGCCTAATTGAACCCCTGCTTGGATTAAACTTTCGGTAAAAAGGTAATAATAAGCCGGCCCACTTCCGCTTAGGGCAATGAGAGCATTCATTTTTTCTTCCGGAATCCACAGAATGCGACCAATGGCCGCAAATATTTGTTGAGCCGCCTCGGCCTGTTCCTGCGTTACATTTTCTCCGCGAACCAATCCCGTCATAGAGTGCAACACCGCTGTTGAAGTATTCGGCATGGCCCGGATAACCGCAACGCCGGGAAGATTCTTGTAAAATAGCTTTAAGGGAATACCCGCTGCAATACTAATGATCAATTTATCTTTTAATGAATAACTTTCCAGTTCCTTAAGCACTTCATGAACGTCTTTTGGCTTCACCGCGAGAATAACAACAGCCGAGTTTTCCGCAAGTTCCTGAACTCCGGAAGCTCTAATACCATACTTATCAACCAAATATTGAAGTCGTTTCTCCAATCGTTCGTTAACTCTAATTTGGAGCTCTCTATCCGTTTTCTTGATTCCGCCGATGATGGCCTCCGCCATATTTCCCCCACCGATAAAGCCAATACTTTGGTTCATAAACCGCACCCTTTCTTTAGTTAGCTCATCCTACATAAACGGCCTCCTCGTTCCTTTTGGGCGAGAAGGCTACCTTATTTCCAGTGAAGAATGATAATCAGTAAGCTTTTTTAATACCAAAGCTGTGCGGCAGGGCGAATATATGGAAATGCCCGTAAAGTTCCGGTTCATTTTCAGCTTATGGGTTTCGTATGTGATAGCATGGGATATGCGCTTGTACCCTCCAAACCGCTCTTCATCTGTATCCAGCGTAACCTTAAAACTGCTGTTTTCTTGAATAGGGATTTCCAGGTCTTCGTATGAATTGGCTGGATGGAAGTTAAATATGAAAATAAAATCTTGCTTCCTGTAGGCCAGGACCTTCTTATTCTGATCTAGCCAAAGCTGCTGGGGAACTCCGCTTCCCATAAGACCCTCTTCAGACATAAGCTTTATCATAGTGCTGTCAAAGTTCTTAAGGTCTTCATATCTTAAGAAGGGACTGTCCGCCAGGCTCCAGAGTCTACGGCAATGTTTGAAGCTCCAGCCGTTGCCCTCTCTTGGAAAGTCAATCCACTCCGGATGTCCAAACTCATTGCCCATAAAATTAAGATACCCTTCCGCGCCTAGAGATATTGTGATTAACCGCGCCATCTTATGCAGCGCAATTGCACGTTCCACCCCTAAGCTCCGGCCTTCCTTATTCATATGCCAGTACATTTCCTTGTCCGCCATCCTGAAAATAAGGGTCTTATCCCCAACCATGGCCTGATCATGGGATTCGACATAGCCTATCCGTTTTTCTCCCGGACGACTTGTGGTAAGCTCATGCCATAGCTGATATAGATCCCAATTGTCATCATTAGTCTTCAGAATATTAATCCAAAAGTCCGGCATCCCCATTGCCAGGCGATAATCAAATCCAATTCCTCCATCTGTTACAGGAAGGCACATACCCGGCATACCGCTCATGTCTTCCGCGATGCTTAGCGCATCCGGTCTGATTTCCTTGATCAGCTCATTTGCGAACTGGAGATATGTGATGGCTTCAATATCCGTATTCAGGCTGAAGTACTTACCATATTCATTAAAAGCAGTTCCCAGACCATGGTCACGGTAAATCATCGATGTTACGCCGTCGAACCTGAACCCGTCAAAATGATATTCTTCTAACCAGAATTTAATACAGGAGAGCAGAAAGTGTATTACTTCATGTTTCCCATAGTTAAAAAGCTTCGAGTCCCAGGCAAGATGGCAGCCGCGACTGCCGGAATGGAAAAACTGATGCGCGGTACCGTCAAACTCGTTGATGCCTTCGGCGAAGTTTTTAACCGCATGGGACTGCACTATATCCATCAGGACGGCGATTCCCAAACTGTGCGCCTTATCAACAAGAGACTTCAGCTCCTCTGGCGTTCCATACCAGGATGAAGCAGCAAAATAATTGGAAACGTGATATCCAAAAGACGCATAGTACGGATGCTCCATTATAGCCATTATCTGTATGGTATTATAGCCCAGCGCTTGTACGCGCGGCAGAATATTATCCTCGAACTCCTTGTACGTTCCAATGGCTTCTTTTTCCTGGGCCATGCCAATATGTGTCTCGTAAATCAGCGGTGGTTTTTCGCCATCTACACGGAAGTTTTCATCGCTCCACTTGTACGCTTCCTCCGGAGCCCAAATCTGCCCGCTGAAATCGTTATTCCTGGAATCCTGGATTACTTTTCTAATATACAGGGGAATGCGGTCGCGGTCGGTACCCTTGAACACGATGCGAACCTTGACGCGTGATTTGTGGGCGAGAGCTTCTTTTCCGGGAAGAAATATCTCCCAGTGCCCTTCCTCTTTTTTGGTGAGCGGGTGTGATGCCCGGTTCCAGTTGTTAAAATCTCCGATTAGAAACAATGCCTCCGCAGCGGGAGCCCACTCGCGATAATACCAGCCGCCCCCATTCTGGTGAAAGCCGAAAAAGTTATGACCGTTGGCGAAGTCTCTGAATTTGCCGGCCTCGCCAAGAAGCGATTTTTTAACCTGTGTGTAACAATTCATACGAAGCATTATATCCTTCTTATAGGGCTCTAACCAAGGGTCAATTTCAAGTATTTTAAGACCCGCTTCAGCGTTATGGGAAGTGTTTGTGGAGTTTGTAGCGTTTGTAGTGTTTGTAGCGTTATAGGAAGTATTTTTTTTCATCATACGGTCTCTCTCATCATACAGTCTCACTTCGAAGGCCCTTTCCGACCCTATTCCTTAACCGACTTTCTTTTCTAATATTTCCAATCGTTTTTCCAGTTTGGCGATGTCTGTAAAAACATATTTGTTAATCGTGTCTTTGACTTCGGTCATGTCCATTTCCAAAGTTTTAACTGATCGTTTAATGTCCCTTATTTCTGTTGAATGCTCTTTGAGTATTGTGGAATGCTCTCTTAATATTGTCGAATGCTCTCTTAGTATTGTTGTATGCTCTCTTAATATTGTTGAATGTTCATTTAGTATTGTTGAATTCTCTTTTATTATTGTAGAATGCTCTTTGAGTACCGCGAGAATTTCTTTGAGGATTTCTTCCATATCTTTCCCTCCCTCACAAAGTATATCATATCCGCCCGAACATTAATAACTCAACATGGAGACTTAATTCAAATGGAGAGGATATGGACTCTTACTCAAAGTAAGAAGCACCCGACAGGGTGCTTCTTTGACTTTGTCTATGATCCAAGTGCCTCAACGACAGCATTTCCCATTTCCCGTGTTCCTAACACTTTATCGCCAGGTTTTGCTAAATCCGGCGTCCGGTAACCGTCTGCCAAGACGGCTTCAACCGCTCGCTCAATCATTTGAGCCTCTTCCTCCATATCAAACGAATAGCGCAGCATTAAGGCTCCTGAGAGGATTGTCGCTAAAGGATTGGCAATATTTTGCCCGGCAATATCCGGTGCCGAGCCATGGGACGGCTCATAGAGCCCTTTTGTGCCATTTAAGCTGGCCGAAGGCATCATCCCGATCGACCCGCCCAGCATTGAAGCTAAATCTGTGAGGATATCACCGAACATGTTCTCCGTCACAATCACATCAAATTGATTCGGCTGACGGATTAATTGCATGGCCGCATTGTCCACATACATATGCGTTAACTCAACGTCGGGATAATCCTTAGCCATTTCACTGCTGATTTCCCGCCAGAAACGGGATGATTCCAGCACATTCGCTTTATCGACTGAACAAAGTTTCCCCCGTCGTTTTCCGGCCATTTGAAAGCCGAGTTCGACAATGCGCCGGATCTCTTCCTCAGAATAGATCAATATGTCATAAGCACTCGCCGGGTCGGTTTTTCTGCCCTTCTCCCCGAAATAGAGTCCGCCGGTCAGTTCCCGCAAAACGACGAGATCAACGTCCTTGACCACCTCAGGCCGCAGCGTTGAGGCATCTACCAACATGGGGCTCATTTTTACTGGCCGGATATTCGCGTAAAGACCAAGGGCCTTTCTTATTTTAAGCAGCCCTCCCAATTCCGGACGTTCCCCAGCCGGCAGAGTATCCCATTTAGGACCACCCACTGAACCCATGAGAATCGCATCCGCCGCCTGTGCCGCCGCTAACGTTTCATCAGGCAAAGCCTTGCCCGCTTCGTCAATAGCTGCTCCGCCGATTAAACCGTAATTAAAATTCAGGCTCGTCGAGCGACCTTTGACCACCGCTTGTAAAACCTTAACCGCTTCCGGGGTAATCTCTGTTCCTATGCCGTCACCCGGGAGAACCAAAACATCAGGCATTTTTGTTCCTCCCTTTCACGTAGGGAACAAGCCCACCGCTGCGAATTAATTCCTGCATAAAGGGAGGAAAGGAAACTGCCTGATATTTGTGATGGGTCGTGAGATTCTCAATCGTACCCGACTCAATATCAACTTCTATCTCATTGCCTTCAGAAATTCCCGCCACAGCTTCCGGGCATTCCATAATCGGCAACCCAATATTTAACGCATTACGATAAAAAATTCGGGCAAACGACTCAGCAATCACCACTTTTATACCACAAACCTTAATGGCTATCGGGGCATGCTCGCGCGAGGAACCGCAGCCAAAGTTTTTCCCACCTACCATAATGTCCCCAGCTTTAACGTCCTGAGCAAAAGACGTACCCGCATCTTCCATGCAATGCGCCGCCAGATGTTCAGGAGTGGATTTATTTAAATAACGTGCCGGCAAAATGATATCCGTATCTATGTCATCCCCAAACTTCCACGCTCTTCCCAATCTAAGACACCTCCTCTGGATGGGCTATTTGACCCTTGAGAGCAGAGGCCGCTGCGACCGCAGGATTGGCTAAGTAAACTTCACTTTCCACGTGCCCCATGCGTCCCACAAAATTCCGGTTTGTGGTGGATACGGCCCGCTCCCCTTTGGCCAAGATTCCCATGTGACCACCCAAACAAGGACCACAGGTCGGCGTGCTGACGGCAGCTCCCGCCTCAATCAAGGTGTCAATAATTCCCTCACGCATTGCATCCCGTAGAATAGTTTGTGTTCCAGGGAAAACCAAACAACGGATTTCCGGGTGCACTTTCTTACCGCGCAGAATGTCCGCCGCGATCCGCAGATCTTCCAGGCGACCATTCGTGCAGGAGCCGATCACAACCTGGTCAATTTTAATCCCACTGGCTTCCCTTACTGATTTAGCGTTTTCCGGGGAATGAGGGAAGGACACTTGCAAAGGGATCTCGGATACTTTAAATTCCTGGACTTCCCTGTAATGAGCGTCTTGATCACTATAGTACAAAGGATACGAGCGACATGCTCGTCCTTCAAGATAAGCAAACGTTTTGTCATCCGGCGCGATAATACCATTTTTAGCGCCGGCTTCAATCGCCATATTGCAGATCGTAAAACGATTATCCATGGATAAGGCCGCTATTCCTTCGCCAGTGAACTCCATTGCTCGGTAGCGAGCCCCATCGACACCCAATTTCCCGATCAGATAAAGGATCAGGTCTTTCCCGCCGACCCATTTTTGAAACCGGGTTCCATGGAAGATAAACTTCATGGATTCCGGAACCCGAAACCAAGCTTCGCCGGTCGCCAACCCTGCTGCTAAATCTGTGCTCCCGACCCCTGTGGCAAACGCTCCAACAGCTCCATAGGTGCAGGTATGGGAGTCAGCGCCAATAATCAGGTCTCCGGGCAAAGTTAGTCCTTGTTCCGGCAACAGACAATGTTCAATACCCATCTGTCCCACTTCAAAATAATGTTCAATCTGCTGTTCTCTTGCAAAGTCACGCATCAATTTGCATTGTTCCGCCGAAGCAATATCTTTATTGGGCGCAAAATGGTCCGGAACAAGAGCAACCTTATTGCGATCGAAGACATTTTTCGTTTCTAACTTGGCAAACTCCTGGATCGCCACAGGCGCTGTAACATCATTTGCCAAGACAAAATCCAACTTCGCCGTGATCAATTGCCCCGGAACGACGTTATCCAGTCCGGCATGTTGCGCCAGAATCTTTTCTGTAATGGTCATGGACATTGCTCTTCCTCCCTCCCTTTAGCTGCATTTTCCGCTTTTATTTTAATCCAGCCCCGTCCGAACGCCCGGTATACGGCCGGGAGATAACCTAACACGCTTGCTTCAATAGTGAATAAACCTCTACTTACTCGTGTTTTTGAAGCCAGCTCATCATGCCTCTTAATTCTCCCCCAACCTTTTCAATCAGATGATTTTCTTCTTTGCGATTCATAGCGTTAAAAGCCGGTCGATTAACCTGGTTTTCGAGTAACCACGCTTTGGCAAAGCTTCCATCTTGAATTTCTTCCAGAACTTTTCCCATTTCCTGGCGAGTTGCTTGATTAATAATCCGTTTTCCGGTTATCAGATCCCCATACTGCGCGGTATCCGAGATAGAATAACGCATCCATTGTAAGCCGCCTTCATAAATCAAATCAACGATCAGCTTAAGTTCATGACAGCACTCGAAATAAGCAATTTCGGGCTGATAACCTGCTCCAACCAACGTATCAAAACCGGCTTTGATCAGTTCGGTAACCCCTCCGCAAAGGACTGCCTGTTCCCCGAACAAGTCTGTCTCTGTTTCCTCTCTGAAGGTTGTTTCCAGCACGCCGGCCTTCGTTGAACCAATTCCCTTGGCATAGGCCAGGGCTAATTCTTTGGCTTGACCTGTGGCATCTTGAAAGACCGCAATCAAAGACGGTACTCCCGCACCTTCCGTGTAAGTGCGGCGTACTAAGTGACCGGGGCTTTTAGGCGCTACCATAAAGACGTCGACGTCTCCGGGAGGAACAATTTGCCCAAAGTGAATATTAAAGCCGTGCGAAAAGACGAGCGCTTTCCCGGCTGTAAGATGTTCTTCTATTTCTGCATGATAGACCCTGCTTTGCAGCTCATCAGGAAGCAAAATTTGAATAATATCCGCTTGTGCCGCTGCCTCGGGAACCGTCATAACCTCCATGCCTGCCTCAACCGCCCGCTTCCAGTTGACACTTCCCGGTAAGTCCGCAACCAGTACCTTAAGTCCTGAATCTTTGAGATTTTGGGCCTGGGCATGCCCTTGGCTCCCAAATCCCATAACCGCAATGACTTTCCCTTTTAACAACTCCAGATTCGCATCTACCTCATAATACATTTTTGCCATTTTTGCTTACTTCCTTTCAATTATGAGTCTTTCCCTCAAACAGACCAGATATCATATATACTATACCACACCATCCAGAATCCTTATAATTCAGATCGCAACATGGCTATCTTGCCTGTTCTGACCAGTTCTAATAACCCATAGGGACTAATCGCGTTAACAAACGCATCAATTTTGGCAATATCCCCGGTCAACTCAACAGTAATAGTGCTTCTACCCATATCTACAATTCGTCCCCGGAAAACTTCGACTGTCTGGAAAACCACTGCTCGAGTTTCCGGGCTGACTTCAACCCGGATTAACGCCAGCTCTCGCTCAACAACACTTTCCCCCGTCAGATCCGAAACTGTATGCACAACCACCAGTTTACTGAGTTGATTTCTCACCTGCTCAATGACCTGATCATCACCGTCTACGACAATCGTCATCCTCGAAATATCAGGATCTTCCGTCTGACAGACTGTCAGGCTATCGATGTTATACCCCCTGCGAGCGAACAAGCCCGCTACCCGGATTAAAACTCCGGGGTGGTTCTCCACTAGGACTGCAAGTGTATGCAACATGTTATTACCTCACAATCATTTCAGTAATATCTTTACCCGGCGGAATTAAGGGCAATACAGCTTCGTCCGGGGAGATCGTAAAATTCACCAGCACCGGCCCGGAATGTTTGATTGCCTCCGCTATGGCACTTTGAACCTGCTCAGTGGAATCGACATTAATTCCCAGCATCCCATAGGCCTCCGCTACTTTGACAAAATCCGGATTGCCATCGAGCTGTGTTTGACTATACCGCCCCCCATAAAAACTCTTCTGCCATTGGCGAACCAGGCCAAGGACGCCATTGTTCAGTAAGATAATTTTAATCGGAAGTTTGTTCTGAGCAATAGTTCCTAACTCCTGGAGCGACATCTGTAAGGAACCGTCTCCCGTTATCAAAACCACCAAAGCTTCAGGACGGGCAACTTGCGCCCCTACAGCGGCAGGAAGTCCATAACCCATAGCTCCCAGTCCACAACTGGTCGCATAATTGCGTGGGTTCACTGTCGGATAATACTGAGCGGCCCACATTTGATGCTGGCCTACATCAGTTGTGATGATCGTATGCTCATCAGTAAGCTCTCCCAGACATTCGATTACCATTTGGGGTGTAAGTCTGTCCAAATCATAGCTCAAAGGATGATCTTTCTTCCAAACACGTAATTGGTTCCACCAGTCGGCAACCTGAGGAACAGTGAACCCCGGTAAGATGTCCAATAATTCTTCCAGGACAGAGCGGGCATTCCCAACAATTTGAATATGCGTTTTTACCACTTTGCTTATCTCCACGGGATCGATGTCGATATGAACGACTTTTGCTTTAGTGGCAAAACGATGGCCTAAACCGCTGGTCACCCGGTCATCAAAGCGTACCCCCACCGCAATCAGCAAATCACAATCATCCACGGCATAATTCGCCGTCACCGTTCCATGCATGCCAACCATTCCTAATAAATTAGGATGCCCGAAAGGCAGGCTTCCAATGCCCATCAAAGTCGTGACTACCGGTAAATCTGCTGTTTCGGCTAACTGCCTCAGAACTCCTTCTGCTCCTGCCGTAACCACACCGCCCCCGGCATAAAGTACAGGTTTTCGACATTCCGAAAGTGCCTTCGCCACTTCATCGATTTCATCGTTATTTCCCCTGCCAAACACTTTGTACCCCTTCAATTTCATATCCGCAGGAAAGGGTTCAACATTTTCCTGTGCTAAAACGTCCTTCGGGAGATCGATGAGCACAGGCCCAGGTCGGCCTGTTCGAGCAAGATAAAAAGCCTCTTTAACAATCCGCGGCAGCTCCCTCGGATCTTTAACCAAATAAGAGTGTTTGGTTATGGGTATCGTAATCCCGATAATATCCGCTTCTTGAAAAGAGTCACATCCGAGCAGACCCGTAGGAACCTGCCCCGTTAAAACGACTAAAGGGATAGAATCTGCATAGGCATTGGCAATACCCGTTACGAGATTCGTCGCCCCCGGGCCGGATGTTGCTAAACAAACCCCTACCTTTCCACTAACTCGAGCATAACCATCCGCCGCAAACACCACTCCTTGTTCATGACGTGCCAATACGTGTCGAATGGGACTATCCAGAAGGGCATCGTACAATGGAAGTAACACGCCACCCGGATAACCGAAAAGAACGTCAACACCTTCTTGCTGTAAGGCATTTAATAAGACCGTTGCCCCTTTTAATCCTTTTTTTTCTTCACTCATACTCATTTTCCCTTCCAAACTCATCTGCCTGTTGCCTTTTAACACTTCTCCGGGAACTCCATCTCCGGTTTCTTGCCCATCAACTAAATCACCGGCATCCACTAAAATAAATAGCCCAAGCGTAGTCCCCAATATCGTGGAACTTTCCGCTTGGGTTTTTTCTACCCACGGTGTAAATCCAATCTGGATTCTGTACCGCTCGGACCAGACAGATTCTCCCCGGTCTAAGGACCTCT